>NZ_JBPKJP010000050.1:0-30218 GCF_051217035.1 Lysobacter sp. 1R34A | reverse complement strand
AGCGGCCCAGCCCGCGCCGGCCACGACCGCTGCGGAGCCCGCCGCCGCGGCGGTGCAGTTGCCGGCCGAGGCCTGCGTCAAGAGCGAAGAAGGCTTCGCCACGTTCTTCGAGCAATTCGTCTACGGGGGCAACGTACGCTCCGCCTACACCGCGCCGCAGCTCGAGATCCGCGACCTGAAGGACCCGGGCAAGCTGTTGGAGACGCAGACGCCGCAGCAGGCCGGGCCGTTCAAGATCGCCCTGGTCGACCACCAGTGGTCCTATGACGAACCGGGCAAGCAGGCCGGCGAATTGGACCGGGTCAAGATCGACCGGACCCTGAGCGGCGACCGCATGCGGGTCGACTTCGTCAAGGCCGAGTTCTCGCCCGACGAGGAGGTGGTCAAGACCCTCGGCAAGCCGGAAGCCTATGTATTCGAGTTCAAGCAAGGGTGCTGGCAGCTGACCCAACAGCTGCGCTGAACCCGGTCTCCCCGCCAGCGGGAGCCCGCCCGGAACACCCATCGACAAGGAGAAGTACGATGCCCAAATATTCGATCGTCGAATCGGTCGGCCGCGACGTCCAGCACGTCCACGACTACGAAGACCTCGAGCGCCACCACCCCAGCCGCGGCAACGAGCGCGGCCGCGTCTACGGCACCGTCAACGGCGAGCGCGAGGAACTGCTCGGCAACTACGCCGGCACGCCGACCGTCTCGCGCGACGGCGACCACTACGTGTCCAAGGACTTCGTGCTGCAGGCCGGCGGCTCCAGCGCCGTCGCCGTGCCCGCGGTCGCCAACGGCTACATCGGCCGGGTCGACCCGCGCGACGGCATCGTCCAGATCTACGACCGTCCGGCCAACGACCCCAACCGCGAGATGATCGCGCAGTACCGGCACATGGACCTGCGCAACACCGAGCTGAAGGTCGGCGACCGGGTCGAGTACGGCCAGCCGCTCGGCATCCAGGGCGGTTTCAACAAGGGCGACCCGAACGCGTTCGGCAAGCACGTCCACATCGACATCAACACCGGCTACCTGCCGCAGATGGAGCGCTACGTGCGCGACATCGACAGCGGTGCGATCAGCACCGACCGGCGCCCGCCGCATTCGGACAACCTGACCGGCCCGGCGCAAGTCAGCAACGTCTCCGGCAACGGCCGCGCCGTGCACACGCCCGGCGGCCCCGGCTCGACCACCCAGGCCGCGGCGATGGCCGACGGCGTGCTGCGCAAGGACGAGCGCGGCCCCGAGGTGAAGGCGATGCAGGAACAACTGGCGCGGCTCGGCTACAAGGACGCGCAGGGCAATGCGATCGTCGCCGACGGCAAGTTCGGCCAGCACACCAAGGAAGCGGTCGAGGCCTTCCAGCGCGACCACAACCTGAAGGTCGACGGCATCGCCGGCGCGCGCACCCTGGGGGCCTTGAAGACGGCCGAGCCGGCGCAGGCTCATGCTCACGATGAGCAAGCGCACAGCCCGGCGCGCACGGCCGACCCGGCGCGTGCGCCCTTGCTGTCGGATGCGAGCCATCCGAACAATGCGATGTTCCGCCAGGCGGTCGACGGCCTGGAGAAGCTCGGCCCGCAGGCCGGCTTCAAGAACCGCCAGGAAATCGAGAACGCCGCGGCGACATTGACCTACGAGGCCCGCGTCAGCGGCCTGACCAAGATCGACCACGTCGCCTTGAATGCCAACGGCAACGGCCTGTTCGCGGTGCAGGGCGGCCTCAACGACCCGACCCACCACCGCGCCTACGCCGACAAGGGCATCGCGGCCGGCCAGCCGGTCGAGCAATCGAGCCAGCGCCTGCAGCAGGACGTGCCGCAGGTGCAGCAGCAAGGCCAGGAGCCGAAGCCGCAGCAACAGGCGCGCCCGATGATGGCGTGATCGCGGACGGCGGGCGAGTACGAACGGCCTGTACTCAAGCAGTGCAGGCCGTTTTATTTTGAGTTATGCGCGGCATCGTCAGATCCGGCTCAGTGCCCTGAACCGACGGCTCCGGAGCCGCGGTGGACGATCGCTCATCTACTGGATTCAACAATCGGGACCGCGACGGGTGTATCCGCTTCACCGTCGACGCTTTCGATGATTCCGCCGATTGTGGATCGAACTCGTATCCGGTATCGAGGCACGCGGCAGCGACGGCGACCAATGCGGCGCATAGCCGTCTGTAGCGGAGGACTCGAAGGCGTCTGGCGAGCCCGAATCCTGGGCGGGTCCCTTCGGCATCGAACGAGAGGCCTATCCGGCTTCAATCGCTGAACCTCGTGCGAATTACTCGCAGACGTCGCCGCGTACGGCGTGCGCGCCGGTAGAATGCGCGTACCGATGCGTCCCTCACGAGGTCGAAGTCCAGGCATGTGGTATCTGATCGAAGGTTATGACGTCGCCGACTCCTTGCCCGCGCGCGGCGCGGCGCGTCCCGCGCATCTGGCGCGCCTGGCCGCGTTGCGCGACCAGGGCCGCCTGTTGCTGGCCGGGCCGTGCCCGGCGATCGATGCCGAAGACCCGGGTCCGGCCGGTTTCAGCGGCAGCCTGATCGTCGCCGAGTTCGAATCGCTCGAGGGCGCGCGCGCCTGGGCCGATGCCGACCCCTATGTCGATGCCGGCGTGTACGCGCGGGTCGAGGTGCGTCCGTTCCGCAAGGTGCTGCCGTAATGGCGCTTCCGCGCGAGCAACGCGTCGAAGCGATCCGCAACGCGATCGAGACCGCCCTTGCGCCGGTCGCATTGGAGATCGAGGACGAAAGCCACAAGCACGTCGGCCATGCCGGCGCGCAGGACGGGCGCGGGCATTTCCGAGTCGCGGTGGTCAGCAGCGCTTTCGTCGGCCTGAACCCGATCGCGCGGCACCGCGCGGTGTATGCCGCGGTCGGCGAGCTGATGACCACCGACATCCATGCCTTGACGATCAGCGCGCGCGCGCCCGGCGAACAGCGCGGATAAGCAGTCGCACAGCAGGGCGCCAAGCCGCACGGCGCATGTCGCGCTGCAACATGCGCGCCGGTGCCGAAGCCGCTAAACGCTTTTCATAACAAGCGCTTTACACTTGTTCTTGAAAACGTTTACAGTCGGGCGACTTTCCAGCCGCGAGGGGCGGTCCAGGAACGTGATGAGCGTGACGATCAAAGATGTCGCCCGCGCGGCGCAGGTGTCGGTTGCAACGGTGTCGCGGACCTTGAACGGCCATGGCAACGTGGCCGAGGAGGTCAGGCGCCGCGTGCTCGCGGTCGCCCAGGACCTGCGCTACACGCCGCACGCCGCCGCGCGCAGCCTCAGCAGCCGGCGCACCCATACCTTGGGCGTGGTCCTGCCGGACCTGCACGGCGAATTCTTCTCCGAACTGGTGCGCGGCGTCGACCAGATCGCGCGCGAGCACCGCCTGCACTTGTTGGTGTCGAGCTATCACGGCCGGCCGGAAGAGCAGGCCGCGGCCTTGCGCGCGATGCGCGGCCGCGTCGATGGGTTGCTGGTGATGTCGCCCTATGTCGCGGCGCAGGCGCCGATCGTCGACGAACTCGATGCGGCCATGCCGATCGTGCTGATCAATACCCAGAGCGCGGTGCCCGGCCTGTTGTCGCTGAGCGTCGACAACTACGGCGGCGCCCAGGCCATGGTCGAGCATCTGGTCGATTGCGGCCATCGCCGGATCGCCTTCATCGCCGGTCCGGAAGACAATTTCGATGCCCACGAGCGCCTGCGCGGTTACCGCGATGCGCTCGCGCGGCGCTTGCCCGACGCGCAGGAGTGGGTGCTGCCGGGCCAGTTCGACGAGGCCTCCGGCCACAGAGCCGGACAGGCCTTGCTGGCCGCGCCGCATCGTCCGGACGCGGTGTTCGCGGCTAACGACATGATGGCCCTGGGCTGTCTGTTTTCGTTCGTGCAGGCCGGCCTCAAGGTACCCGACGACATCGCGGTAGCCGGGTTCGACGATATCCCGCTTGCACGCTATGTCCACCCGACGCTCACGACCATGCGGGTCAATATCGCCGAGCTCGGTGCCCGGGCGGCGCGTCTGCTGTTGACGCAACTGGGTACCGAAGCGGCTGCACAGGAGCAGCAACCATCCATGGAAGAGCCTCGGCAGCCCGAACCGCTGCGGCCGGAACTGATCGTGCGCGAGTCCGGAGTACGCCGAGGGGGCGGTGGCTGATCGCGTCGAAAAAAATTTGGACGAACGTGTAAGCGATTACAGAGCAGAGAGTGCTCCGCCGTTGCCACCTTGCAGTACGTGCTCCTTGGAGGGAGGAAAGCATCATGAATCCACACCATTCGCGTTATCCGAACCACAGTTCCGTCCATGTCAGACCCAGCCGCACGCTGCTGGCCTGCGCGCTCGCCAGCTGCCTGGCGATGGCCGCGCCGATCGCCTTCGCCCAAGGCACCGCCGCGACCATCCGCGGCGTGGTCAGCGGCAATGCCGGGCCGGCCGCGAATGCCAGCGTCACCGCGACCAATCTCGCCAGCGGCCTGACCCGCAAGGTCCAGACCGGCGCCGGCGGCCAATACACCCTGGCCGGCCTGCCGCCGGGCACTTACCGCATCGACGTCAGCGCCGATGGCCAGAGCAATACCCGCAACGTGACCGTGGCGGTCGGCCAGGCCGCGACGCTCAACGTGTCCACCGGCGGGGTGGCCGAAACCGCGCCGGCGGGCGAGGCGACCGACCTGGACAAGGTGACGGTGACGTCCACCGCGCTGGTCGAGACCAAGACCTCGGAAATCGCCACCTACGTCAGCAACAAGCAGATCGCCTCGTTGCCGCAGGCCTCGCGCAACTTCCTCGCCTTCGCCGACATCGTGCCGGGCGTGCAGTTCACCACGGGCACCGAAGGCTCGACCACGATACGCAGCGGCGCCCAGCTCAGCAGCGGCATCAACGTTTATGTCGACGGCGTCGGCCAGAAGGATTACGTGCTCAAGGGCGGCATCACCGGCCAGGACTCGAGCCGCGGCAATCCGTTCCCGCAGCTCGGCATCGCCGAATACAAGGTGATCACCTCCAACTACAAGGCTGAGTACGACCAGCTCAGCAGCGCCGGCATCACCGCGGTGACCAAATCCGGCGGCAACGAGTTCCACGGCAGCTTCTTCTGGGACTACACCTCGGACCAGTGGACCGCCAAGACCGTGCGCGAGGAGAAGGGCGAGCTGCCCAAGGCGCAGTCCAAGCAGGAGCAGTACGGCGCTTCGTTCAGCGGCCCGCTGATCCAGGACCGGATGCACTTCTTCGTCACCTACGAAGCCAAGGAATACAACTCGCCGCGCTCGATCATTCCCGGCCGTAATTTCCGGGTCGACCAGCTGCCGGCGCAGTTCCAGGAGATGGCGCGGCAGTCGCCGAGCGCGCCCTTCAAGGAAGACCTGTATTTCGGCAAGATCGACTGGACCCCGGGCGATGCGCACCTGATCGAGTTCACCGCCAAGTACCGCAAGGAAGACGAGCTGACCAACATCGGCGGCGCGCGCTTGCCCGAATACGGCACTCTCAAGGCCGGCGAGGAGACCCGCCTGGACCTGCGCTATCAGTACAGCGCCGAGAATTGGCTCAACGACGCCCACCTGACCTTCGAGGACGTCACCTTCGGTCCGCGTCCGGCGACCCTGGCCAACGGCTACAACCTGCGCGTTCCCAAGGAAGGCCAGGAGGGGCGCAACAACCCCGACATGGAAGAAGTGCTGTACTTCGGCGGCGGCGGCGACTTCCAGGACAAGGGCCAGAAGGGCTACGCCTTCCAGAACGACTTCACCTGGAACGGCTGGGACGGGCACACGATCAAGGCAGGCGTCAAGTACAAGGTCGTCGACATCACCGCGATGGAGAAGCAGCCCTTCTCGCCGCAGTACCGTTACGACATCCGCAACTTCGCCACGCCCTACGAGGTGCTGTTCTCCGGCACCGCCGGCGACTTTCCGCCGAGCGTGAAGTCGCGCAACAAGCAGTTCGGCATCTACCTGCAGGACGACTGGGAGGTCAACGAGCACCTGACCTTGAACCTGGGCCTGCGCTGGGATTACGAGAGCACGCCGAGCTACGAGGATTTCGTGACTCCGGCCAACCTGGTCGCGGCGTTGAACGCGTTCCCGAACATCCACAACGCCAACGTCGACTACGACATCAACGACTACATCAGCACCGGCAACAACCGCAAGGCCTTCAAGGACGGCTGGCAGCCGCGCCTGGGCTTCTCCTACGATCTCAACGGCGACGAACGCCATGTGATCTTCGGCGGCGCCGGACGCTCCTACAACCGCAATCAGTTCGACTACCTGTCGTACGAGCGCTACCGTCTCGCGTTCCAGCAGAACACCTATCAGTTCAATTCGCCGAACCATACCTGCACGGTGACGCCGACCGGCAACTGCTTCAACTTCGACCCCAGCTTCTACGACCCCGAAGTGCTGGCCGCGCTCGCGCGTCAGCGGCCGAACGCCGGCAGCGAAGTGTTCCTGCTCAACAACGATCTGAAGACGCCGTACTCCGATCAGTTCAGCCTGGGCATGCGCAACGCCTTCGCGATGTTCGGCCAGGACTGGAATTCCTCGGCGACGTTGGTCCATATCCGCAGCCACGACGGCATCCTGTTCTCGCTCGGCAACCGCCGCCCGGACGGCACCTTCTTCCCGCCCGGCGTCAGCTTCGGCAGCGCGCCGTTCGGCGAAACCTTGCCCGGCTTCGGCAAGTTCTTCATCGGCAATAACGCGGTGGAGACCAAGACCAACCAGGTGCTGCTGTCGCTGGACAAGCCGTTCACCGACGAGAGCGGCTGGGGCGTGAGCTTCGCCTACACCTATACCGACGCCAAGGAAAACCGCAACAACTCCGACATCTTCACCTTCGATTATCCGAACCTGGATGAGGTCGGTTTCACCCGTGCGCTCGGCATTTCCAAGCACCGGTTCGTCGCCACCGGCATCATGGATTTCTACGGCATGACCTTGTCGGGCAAGCTGACCTTGGCCAGCCCGGAGGCGGAGGACTCGCTCAACTGCATCACCAACGGGCCGGACCACTGCTTCTTCCAACCCTACACCCCGGGCGACACGATCGGCTTCAAGCAGTTCGACCTGGCTTTGCAGAAGGAGTGGGATACCGGTACCGACTTCAAGTTCTGGGTCCGCGGCGACGTGCTGAACGTGTTCAATTGGCGCAACTACATCGATTACGACACCTATCGCGGTAGCGTCGGCGATCCGAACGAACGCCTCGGCGAGCGCCGCGACAACATCGCGTTGCCGACCCGCAGCTTCAAGCTGTCGATGGGCTTCAACTGGTAAGCGACAGGCGCCGGCCGTCCACGCACGGCCGGCGCCGGGTTCCGCCGCGGCCCGCATGCGGGTATGCGGCGGCGGACTTTCGCTCGTTGCATCGATCTAAATCCCAACACGAAGACACAGGGGTCTTTCGTTTCATGCACCACGTCAAGTCGACAACACGTGCGGTCTCCATCGCTGTCCTGGGCGCGCTGCTGCTCGTCTTGTCCGCCTGCAAGAAGACCGAGACGGGCTCGCAGACGCAGCCCATCGTCAGCGCCGAACCGGTGGTGGTCGAGCCGCTCAAGCAGGAGCGGCTCGAACTGCCGCCGCTGTTTCGCGACATCGAAAAGCGCACCTTCCAGTTTTTCTGGGACACCACCAACGAACAGAACGGCCTGACCCCCGACCGTTATCCCTCGCGCCCGTTCGCGAGCATCGCCTCGGTCGGCTTCTCGCTGACCGCGTATCCGATCGGCATCGAGAAGGGCTGGGTCAGCCGGAACCAGGCGGTCGACCGCACCTTGTTGACCCTGAAGTTCCTGCGCGACCTGCCGAGCGGCCCGCAGGCCACCGGCAAGGGCAGCTACAAGGGCTTCTACTACCACTTCCTCGACATGCAGAAGGGCCAGCGCTACGACAGCTGGGTCGAGCTGTCGAGCGTGGACACCGGCCTGTTGATGATGGGCGTGCTGTTCGCGCAGTCCTACTACGACCGCGACGACCCGCGCGAGAAAGAGATCCGCGAAGTCGCCGACACCTTGTACAAGCGGGTCGACTGGAACTGGCTGCAGCAGAACAAACCGTTGATCTCGATGGGCTGGTTTCCCGAGAGCGGTTTCATCAAGCACGACTGGGTCGGCTACAACGAGGCGATGTTGCTGTACGTGCTCGCCCTCGGCTCGCCCACGCACCCGGTCGGGCCGGAAGCCTGGACGGTGTGGACGCGCACCTACAACGACGTGTGGGGCGTTTACCAGGGCGAAGAGTTTCTCGCCTTCGGCCCCTTGTTCGGCCATCAGTACAGCCACGTCTGGATCGATTTCCGCGGCATCCAGGACGACTACATGCGCGAGCGCGGCATCGATTATTTCGAGAACAGCCGCCGCGCCGCCTACGCCCAGCGCGCCTACGCGATCGCCAACCCGATGAAGTGGGAAGACTACGGCCCGGAGGTGTGGGGCCTGACCGCGAGCGATGGCCCGCAGCAGACCCTGCAGGAGTACCGAGGCGAGCAGCGCCAGTTCCGCCACTATTCGGCGCGCGGCGCCGGCCTGCGCGAGAACTTCGACGACGGCACCATCGCGCCGACCGCGGCCATCGCCTCGCTGCCGTTCGCGCCGGAGATCGTGATCCCGACCACGGTGACCATGCACGAGCGCTACGGCGAGTACATCTATTCGAGCTACGGTTTCCTGGATTCGTTCAACCCGAGCTTCAAGTACGACATCCCGCTCAAGACCGGGCGCCTGGTGCCGGATCAGGGCTGGGTGTCGAGCGACTACATCGGCATCGACCAGGGGCCGATCCTGACCATGATCAGCAACTACCGCAACGAGTTCGTCTGGAACGTGATGAAGCGCAATCCCTACATCCGTGCCGGGCTCGAACGCGCCGGGTTCAAGGGCGGCTGGCTGACCCCGGCCGACGACAAGGACGCGCAGGCCAAGGGCCAGAACGGCGAGGCGGCGAAGGCGGGCGCCGCGGCGCCGGCGAAACCGGCCGGCACGATGGACCCGGCCACCGCGCGTGCGCTCGGCGAGGCCGAGTCGCGCGCCGGGCGCGGCAACGCGCCGTCCAAGCAGACCCCGCCGAAGCCGGAATGAACGCTTGAGCCGCGCATCGACGACGCCCCCTGTTTCGTCCACCCGCGCCGGCGGTTGGGGCAGGGCGCTGCGCGGGCTGGTCGCGCTGTGCGCGCTGGCGCTGCTCGGCAGCTGCAATCACCGCGACGACGGTCGCGAACGGGTGCGGTTTTGGGCGATGGGCTTCGAAGGCGAAGTCGTCGCCCAACTGATTCCCGAGTTCGAGCGCCGCAACCCCGGCATCCGCGTGGAAGTGCAGCAACTGCCGATCACCGCCGCGCACGAGAAGCTGCTGACCGCCTTCGCCGGCGATGCCTTGCCCGACGTGTGCGCGATCGGCAACACTTGGATCTCCGAATTCGCCTTGCTCGACGCCCTGGCCCCGCTCGGCCCGCGCCTGGCGCAGACGCCTTCGGTGCAGGCGCGCGACTATTTTTCCGGGGCCTGGGACACCGGCGTGATCGACGGCCAGGCCTATGCGGTGCCGTGGTACGTCGAGACGCGCCTGCCGTTCTATCGCCAGGATTTGCTCAAACAGGCCGGCATCGCGCGGCCGCCGGGGACCTGGGCGGAATGGAAAACCGCGATGGCGGCGATCAAGCGCGAAGCCGGTCCGGATCGCTACGCCGTGCTGTTCCCGCTCAACGAGCCCGAGCCGCTGCTCAACCTCGGCATCCAGTCGCCCGATCCGCTGCTGCGCGAGGACGGCCGCTACGGCAATTTCCGCAGCCCGGGGTTCAAGCGCGCGTTGAGTTTCTATCGCGAGGTGTTCGAACGAGGTTGGGCGCCGCTGGCGAGCAACACCCAGATCGCCAACGTCTGGAACGAATTCGGCCGCGGCTATTTCGGTTTCTACGTCAACGGCCCCTGGAACATCGCCGAGTTCAAGCGGCGCCTGCCGGCCGATCTGCAGCCGGTCTGGATGACCATGCCGTTGCCGGGCGAGCACGGCCCCGGCGCCTCGGTCGCCGGCGGCGCGAGCTTCGTCCTGTTCCGCAGCTCGCAGCACCAGGACGCGGCCTGGAAACTGATCGCCTATCTGTCCGAACCCGAGGTACAGGTGCGCTTCCATGGACTCAGCGGCAATCTGCCGCCCCGCCGCGCCGCCTGGAACGCACCGGCGCTGGCCGAGGACGTGTATGCGCGCGCCTTCCGCGATCAGCTCGAACGCGCGCGGCCGACCCCGAAGGTGCCGGAGTGGGAGCGCATCGCCATGGAGATCAAGCTGGTCGGCGAGCAGCTCGCCAACGGCCGCCTGAGCGTGGACGAGGCCGCGGCCGAACTCGACCGGCGCGCCGACCGCATTCTCGAAAAACGACGCTGGATGCTCGATCGGCAGGCCGCGGCCAAGGCGCGCGGCACGAGCGGCGCGACGAATCCCGCGGCCGCAGCCGGAGCGAGGCGATGAAGCCGGCCACCGCCGGCTGGGTTTTCGCCGCGCCCGCGCTGAGCGTGATCGGGCTGTTCTTCGGCCTGCCGGTGCTGGCCGCGCTGGCGCTGAGCCTGACCGATTTCGATATCTACTCATTGGCGCACATCGACAACCTGCGCTTCGTCGGCTTCGACAACTATCTCAATCTGCTGCGCAATCCGCTGTTCTGGAGCGCGCTCGGCAACACCTTGTACTTCGTCGCGGTCGGCGTGCCGCTGTCGATCGCGGTCTCGCTCGGCGCGGCCATGCTGCTGCATTCCCGGCTCGGCCTGTTCAAGCCGTTCTTCCGCACCGCGTTCTTCGCCCCGGTGGTGACCACGGTGGTGGCGGTGGCGGTGATCTGGCGCTATCTGTTCCACACCCGCTACGGCCTGGTGAACTGGGCGCTGTCCTGGGCCGGCATCGACCCGGTCGACTGGCTCGGCGACCCGCACTGGGCGATGCCGACCATCATTCTGTTCGCGGTGTGGAAGAACTTCGGCTACAACATGATCATCTTCCTGGCCGGCTTGCAGGCGATTCCGGAAGACCTGTACGAGGCCGCGCGCATCGACGGCGCCAGCCCGTCGCGGCAGTTCCGTTACATCACCCTGCCGATCCTGGGGCCGGTGCTGCTGATGGTGAGCATCCTGACCCTGGCCGGTTATTTCCAGTTGTTCGCCGAGCCCTACGTGATCACCCAGGGCGGACCGCTGCAGAGCACGGTCAGCGTGCTGTACCTGATGTACGAAGAAGGCTTCAAATGGTGGAACCTCGGCAACGCTTCGGCGGTGGCCTTCCTGTTGTTCGTGTTGATGACCGCCGCGACCAGCGGCCTGATGTGGGTCGCGCGCCGCAAGGGGGTCGAATGAACGATTCCGGCCTGCACCCGCGCCTGGCCCAGGCGATCGTCAACGGCCTGTTGATCGGCCTGGCGGCGCTCAGCCTGGCGCCGCTGCTGTGGATGTTCGCGGTCTCGCTGATGCAGCCCGGCGAGGCCAGCGCGTTTCCGCCGCCGTTGTGGTCGTCCTCGCCGAGCCTGCACAACTACCATGAGCTGTTCTCGCGCATGGGCATGGGCCGCTATCTGTTCAACAGCTTCCTGGTCTCGACCCTGGTCACGATGATCGCGGTATTGCTCAATACCCTGGCCGGCTATGCCTTCGCCAAGCTCGCCTTTCGCGGGCGCGAGCGGGTGTTCCGGTTGTTGCTCGCGGCGCTGGTGATCCCGGCGCAGGTGTCGATGATGCCGCTCTTCCTGATGCTCAAGCAGCTCGGCCTGATCAACAGTTACGCCGGCGCGGTGGTGCCGGGCATGGCCGGCATCTTCGGCATCTTCCTGGTGCGCCAATACGCGCGCTCGATTCCCGACGAGTTGCTGGAAGCGCCGCGCATCGACGGCGCCGGCGAGCTGCGGATCTTCTTCCAGATCGTCCTGCCGGCGTTGCGGCCGATCCTGGTGACCCTGGCGATCTTCAGCTTCCTCGGCGCCTGGAACGATTTCATGTGGCCCCTGATCGTGCTCAGCGACGAGAACCTGCAGACCCTGCCGGTCGCACTGGCCTCGCTGTCGCGCGAGCACGTGCAGGACAACGAAATGATGATGGCCGGCTCGGTCGTGACCGTGGTGCCGGTGCTGCTGCTGTTCCTGGTATTGCAGCGTTATTACCTGCAAGGCCTGCTGGTCGGCAGCGTCAAGGGTTAGAACCGTCCCGCCGCGAGCCCGCGCGGCGCCAAAAGGTGGATCGAATGTCGGAACCCATGCAATCCGTCGCGCCGGCCGCGCGCCCGTGGGCAAGCTTGGTCGGCAAGGCCGGCGCACAGACGCTCGCGCTGGGCCTCGCCCTGGTCTCGCCGGCGCTTGCCGCCCAGGAAGCGCCGCGCTTGCTCGATGGTTTCGAATCTGCGGCGCCGTGGACCGTGGTGACGTCGAATCAGGTCAGCGCGAATTTGCGCTCCGTCGCGGGTGCGAAGGGCCAGGGCCTGTGCCTGGACTACGATTTCAACGGCGTCTCGGGTTATGCCGGGCTGCAGCGCGAACTGCCGCTGGACTATGCGGACGACTATCGCTTCGGGTTCCGGTTGCGCGGCGATTCGCCGCAGAACGATCTGCAGTTCAAGCTGGTCGACGCCAGCGGCGACAACGTCTGGTGGGTCAACAAGCCCAAGTACGACTACCCCAGGCAATGGACGCCGGTGGTCTACAAGCAGCGCCACATCAGCCGCGCGTGGGGTCCCGCGCCCGATCCGACCCTGCGCAAGAGCGCCAAGCTCGAGTTCACCGTCTACAACAGCGTCGGCGGCAAGGGCTCGGTCTGCTTCGACGAGCTGAGTTTCCAGGCGCTGCCGAAAGACCCCGGCGGCCCGCTGACCGGCGCCGCCATCGCCAGTGCGAGCGCCGAGGGCAGCCGCGCCGGATACGCGGTCGACGGCGATCCGGATACGGCCTGGCGCGGCACTTTCGAAAAGAGCGGCGTCGACAAGGGCGCGACGCCGCACTTGACCCTCGACCTGGGCCGCGTGCGCGAATTCGGCGGCGCGATCCTGCGGTGGGCACCGCAGGCGCATGCCTCGCGTTATCGGATCGAGCTGTCCACGGACGGCAAGCACTGGGACAAGCTGAGGTTGATCGAGCGCGGCGACGGCGGCACCGACTTCGTCGCGCTGCCCGAGGCCGAAGCGCGTTATCTGCGCCTGCTGCCGGAGCAGGGGCCGGGCCCCGGCTTCGGTCTGGCCGAGTTGAGCCTGCAGCCCTTGGCCTTCGCCGCGACGCCGAACGATTTCATCAAGGAACTCGCCCGGCGCGCGCCGCGCGGCGACTATCCGCGCGGCTTCAGCGGCGAGCAGCCGTACTGGACCGTGCTCGGTACCGACGGCGGCAGCTCGCATGGCCTGATCGGCGAAGACGGCGCGGTCGAAGCCTTCAAGGGCGGCTACAGCGTCGAGCCCTTGCTGTTGACCGAAGACGCGGCGTCGCCCGGATCGAACCGCGGCGCGGTGAAGACCTGGGCCGACGTCGAGACCGGCCAGAGCCTGCAGGACGGCTATCTGCCGATCCCGAGCGTGCGCTGGACCGCCGGCGATTTGCGGCTCGAGGTCACTGCGTTCGCGCCGCTGCTCGAAGACCGCGACCTGATCGTCGCCCGCTACCGACTCAGCAATACTTCGCGGCAGGCGCGCAGCGCCACCTTGGCGCTGGCGATCCG
The DNA here is from genome assembly GCF_051217035.1 of Lysobacter sp. 1R34A. Lineage (NCBI taxonomy): Bacteria > Pseudomonadati > Pseudomonadota > Gammaproteobacteria > Lysobacterales > Lysobacteraceae > Lysobacter > Lysobacter sp. 1R34A. The sequence continues at coordinate 16,558 of NZ_JBPKJP010000050.1, read as the reverse complement.
GCCGTTCCAGGTCAATCCGCCGACCCAGTTCCTCAGTACCACCGGCGGCGTCAGCGGTATCCACCGCATCCAGATCGACGCGAAGGCGGGCACGGTGAAACTCGACGGCCGCCCCGGCGTGCGTTCGTCGACCCCGGTCGGTTCGGCGTTCGCGATGCCGTTCCAGGACGGCGACGTGGTGAGCCGTCTGCGCGCGTCGACGGTGCGCCCGAGCGAGCACGAGGTATTCGACCTCAACGGGCTGGCTTCGGCAGCGCTGCTGTACCCGATGCGGCTGGCGCCGGGCGAAAGCCGCGAAGTGGCCTTGTACCTGCCGCAGGACGGGACGGATCCGCCGAGCGCCGACCCGGCCGAGGCCGCGCAATGGCAACGGGCGACCGCGGCGCAATGGCGCGACAAACTCGACCGGGTCCGGTTGCGCGTGCCGGCGCAGGGTCAGCGCGTCGTCGATACCTTGCGTACCGGCCTGGCGCATATGTTGATCAGCCGCGTCGGGCCGCGCCTGCAGCCGGGCACGCGCTCGTATGCGCGCGCCTGGATCCGCGACGGCGCGATGATCGGCGAGGGCCTGCTGCGGATGGGGCGCGAGGACGTCGCCGAGGAATTCCTGCGCTGGTACGCGCCCTATCAGTTCGACAACGGCAAGGTGCCGTGCTGCGTCGACGACCGCGGCAGCGACCCGGTGCCGGAGAACGACAGCCACGGCGAGTTGATCTTTACCGTCGCCGAGGTTTATCGCTACACCCGCGATAAAGCCCTGCTCGAATCGATGTGGCCGCATGTGGAAAAAGCGGTGGCCTACATGGACGAGTTGCGCCTGAGCGAGCGCACGCCGGCCAATCGTGCGCTCAACCCGGCCTTCTACGGAATGATGCCGGCCTCGATCAGCCACGAGGGTTATTCGGCCAAGCCGATGCATTCGTACTGGGACAATTTCTGGGCCTTGCGCGGCTACAAGGACGCGGTCGAGATTGCGCGATGGCTCGGGCGCGACGACGAGGCCGAGGCCTTCGCCGCTTCGCGCGACCAGTTCCGCGACGATCTTTATGCTTCGCTCGAAGCGGCGACCCGCGCGCACAAGATCGACTACCTGCCCGGCGCCGCCGAACTCGGCGATTTCGACGCGACCTCGACCACCATCGCCCTGGCGCCCGGCGGCGAGCAGGGCCTGTTGCCCGAGACGCTGTTGCGCAACACCTTCGAGCGTTACTGGAAAGAGTTCGTCGATCGCCGCGACGGTCGCCGCGAATGGAAGGACTACACGCCGTACGAACTGCGCACCATCGGCAGCTTCGTGCGCCTGGGCCGGCGCGATCGCGCCCACGAGGCGCTGGACTTTTTCTTCAAGGACCAGCAGCCGCGCGCCTGGAACCAATGGGCGGAAGTGGTCTCGCGCACGCCGCGCAAGCCCTTCTTCGTCGGCGACCTGCCGCATGCCTGGGTCGAGTCGGACTATGTGCGCTCGGCACTGGACCTGTTCGCCTACAGCCGCGATATCGATCGGGCGCTGGTGATCGCCGCCGGCATCCCCGCCGACTGGCTGCAAGGCGAGGGCGTGAGCGTCGAAGGCCTGCGCACGCCCTATGGCGCGCTGGGCTATCGCTTCAAGCGCGAAGGCCGGCAGGCGACCTTGGAGATCGCCGCGGGTGTCGAGGTGCCGCCGGGCGGATTGGTCCTGCCCTGGCCGTTCGCCGGCGCACCCGGCAAGACCCTCGTCGATGGCAAGGCGCAGGCCTGGCACCAGGGCGAGCTGAAGATCGAGCGGGTGCCGGCGAGAGTAAGCATGGCGATCGAGTGACGCGCGCCGACGGAGCAGGAGCGGCGCGATCCGCGACCGCGAACCTGAAACCCCGCGGTCGCGACTTGCGTCGCTCCTACCCAAGGGAGCGTCGGCGCTCAGGGATTCGAGCGGGTCGCCGCGATGCTCGGGAGTAGGAGCGGCGTGAGCCGCGACCGTGAACTTGCATCCAACTGCGCAGCGAACATGAAACCCCGCGGTCGCGACTTGCGTCGCTCCTACCCTGCAAGCGCCGCCGCTCAGGGGTACCAGTGGACTTCGAGCGGAGTCGCGCCATCGAGGGCGATCAATACCGGCCATCGCTGCAGGTCGCCGCTCGCGAGCGCCTGTTGGAAGGCCTCTCGCTTGGCCTTGCCCTGGATCAACAGGAAACGCGATTGCGCCTGCGCCAGGCCGCTCGGGGTCAGGCTGATGCGTTTGCTCCACTGGCGCGCGCCGGGGCAGCCTTGGGCGTCGACCACCACATAGGCCTGGCGCGAGCCCAGGGCGCGCTGCAGCTCGGGCATGCCCGGGAACAGCGAGGCGGTATGGCCGTCCTCGCCCATGCCGAGCACGGCCGCGGTGGCCGGCTGCAGGGCGTGGGCATTGGCGAAGGCGGCCGACTCCTGGATGCTGCGGCCGGGCCGGGTCAGCGCTTCGAAGCGCGCCGCGGCGGCGTTGTCGCGCAGCAGATGCTGGCGGACCAGCCAGGCGTTGCTGTCGGAATCCTCGGGTTGCAGCCAGCGCTCGTCGACCAGGGCGACATCGACCCGGCTCCAGTCCAGCGGCGCGCGGGCGAGGGCGCGGTACACCGGCGCCGGGGTGGTGCCGCCCGACAGCAGCAGGCGCGCGCGCGGGCGGTGCGACAGGTCGCGGCGCAGTTCGGCGGCGATCGCCACCGCGCACGACCAGGTCCAGGTGTCGAAGCTGCGGTGCTCGTGCCATCGGTAAGGCACGGTGTCCGGTTCGGCGGGGTCGTGCGGAACGGGCGAGGGAGCATCGAGCATGGCGGCGATTCTGGCACGCCGCACTTCAAGACGGCGTGCTCGGCGCGGCCGTTGGGCGATCGGCGACCCAGCCGGGCCGACAGGACCGGCGCCAGCCGCGACCGCGGGGCTGGCAGGCGTGCCGCGCATCGGCGCGGCACGACGGTCGCGGCTCGCGCCGCTCCTACTCCTCAAGCCAGGCGCGGGGCCTCAATGCGACGAGGCGAGATCCGCGGCCGGAGCGAATTGCGCGGCCAGCGCGGCCGCACCGAGCAGGCCGGGCTGCGGATGGGTGACCGCCAGGGTCGGCACCCGCGCCATGGTCGGCGAGAACCGGCCCTTGTGCTCGAAGCGCTGGCGGAAGCCGGAATGGGCCAGCCACGGCATCAGCTTCGGCACCAAGCCGCCGGGCAGGAATACGCCGTCCCAGGCGCCGAGGGTCAGCACCAGGTCGCCGGCGGCGGCGCCGAACACCGCGCAGAACACGTCGATGGCGCGCAGGCAGCGCACGTCGCCCTCGCGCGCCATCGCGGTGATGTCCTGCGGCTGCAGCGGGCCGGGGTCCTCGCCGGCGATCTGGCTGAGCGCGCGGTGCAGGTTGACCAGGCCGCTGCCGCTGAGCAGGCGCTCGTTGGAGACCCGGCCGAACTCGCCCGACAGGCGCTGCAGCACTTCGATCTCTTCCGGCGTGCCGGGGGCGAAACTGACGTGGCCGCCTTCGGTCTGCAGCGGGTAATAGCGGCCGTCGCGGCGCAGCAGCGCGCCGACGCCGAGGCCGGTGCCGGCGCCGATGATCGCGTAGGTGCGGTCGCCGGGTTCGTTCCAGCCGCGCCAGGCGACGCCGCCGATCGGCACCACGTCGGCCGGCTGCAGCAGCGACACCGCCATCGCCTGCGCGGCGAAGTCGTTGACCAGGTCGATGCGCTGCAGGCCCAGGGCGATGCGGGTGCGTTCGGCCGAGATCACCCAAGGATGATTGGTGATGCGCGCCTCATCGCCGTCGACGCGTCCGGCCACCGCGAACACGCCATGGCTGGGACTGGCGCCGGTGCGGTCGAGGTAATGCCGCGCGGCATCGGCCAGCGAAGGGAAGTCGGCGACCGCGAAGATCTGCACGCTGTCGGGCAGCAACTGCGGCGCACCGCGGTCGGGCCGGGCGAGGGCGAAGCGGGCGTTGGTGCCGCCGATATCCGCGAGCAGGGCGCCGCTCATGCCTGGCCTCCACGATGACCGTTGACCGGAGGCAGGAAGCCCTCGGCTTCGGCCGGCCCCCAGGAGCCGGCCGGATATTCGACGATGGGTTGCGCGGTCTGCGACCAGGCGCGCTCGATGCTGTCGATCCACCGCCAGGCCGACTCGACTTCGTCGTCGCGCACGAACAGGGTCTGGTTGCCGCGCAGTGCGTCCACCAGCAGGCGCTCGTAGGCGATGCGCCGTTGCGGCGAGGACGAGGCCTGCAGGTCCAGCGACATCGGCCGCAGCTCCAGCGCGCCCCATTCCGGCGCGGCCAGGCTGCCCATCAGGCCCAGCTCGATGGTTTCGTCGGGCTGCAGGCGCATGCGCAGGTGATTGGGGCGCTCGCGGCCGCGGCGCGGGCGCTCGAACAGCCAGTGCGCGACCGGCCGGAACGACACCACCACTTCGGTCGCGCGCTCGGCCAGGCGCTTGCCGGTGACCAGGCGGAACGGCACCCCGGCCCAGCGCCAGTTGTCGATCCAGGTCTGCACCGCGACGAAGGTCTCGACCGGCGCATCGTGGACGAAGCCCTTGACCGCGCGGCCCTCGACCACGCCGGCGCCGTAGCGGCCGCGCACGGTGTTGGCGGCGACGTCGGCCTCGGTCATCGGCCGCAGCGCGCGCAGCACCTTGCGCTTCTCGTCGCGGATGCTGTCGGCGTCGAGCGCCGAGGGCGGCTCCATCGCGATCAGCGCCAGCAACTGCAGCATGTGGTTCTGGACCATGTCGCGCAGCGCGCCGTAGTTGGCGTAATAGCCTTCGCGGCCGTCGACGCCGGCGGTTTCGCCGACGAAGATGTCGACCGATTCGATCCAGCGGTGCTGCCAGACCGCTTCGAGCAGGGTGTTGCCGAAGCGCAGCGCCAACAGGTTCTGCACCGCGGCCTTGCCGAGGTAGTGGTCGATGCGGAAGATCCGGCTTTCGTCGAGGCAGGCGCGCAAAGCGGCATTGATCGCGCGCGCCGAGGCCAGGTCGCGGCCGATCGGTTTTTCCAGGACCAGGCGCGATTCGCCTTCGAGCAGGCCGGCCGCCTTCAAGCCCTGGGCCACCGGGACGAACAGATCCGGCGGCGTCGCCAGGTAGCTCACGCTGGGGCGATCGGCGTAGCCGGCCAGGGCCTCGGCGATCGCCGCCTCGTCGCGCAGGTCGACCGAGACATAGGCGATCCGGCCCAGCAGTTCCTCGACCACCGCCGGGTCGTCGGCGACCTCGTTGGCCATGCGCTCGCGCAACCAGGCGCGGAATTCGTCGTCGCTCAGCGTCTGGCGGCCGACCGCGACGATGCGGAACCCGGCCGACAGCAGGCGGTCGCGCCACAGATGGACCAGCGAGGGAAACAGATAGCGCTGGGAGAGATCGCCGGTGGCGCCGAACAGCAGCAGGGTGTCGTGCATGGAACCCGCAAACCAAGATTGAGGGGGAGGTCGAGCGAACGCCGCCGGGGCGTCCTTCGCGCCGCCGGGATGTCGATCCCGGCCGGGGTCCAAGCATATCGCCGCTTGAGCGCCCGGCGGCAACATTCGACGCCGCAGGGTGACGAGGCTTCGCGGCGCAGACGAAACATGCGGCCGCGGCCGCTTGCGTTTGCCGTGCCCGCCGCGACCGGGACGAGGCGCCGGGCGCTACGCCGCGCCCCGTGTCCGGGCCGCGGCGTGCGGCCGGTCTCAGTACGGCAAAGGTTCGCCGAGGTGGGCGCCGTTGCTCGCGATCACTTTCGAATACCAGCGCGCGCTGTCCTTCGGCGTGCGCTCCTGGGTGCCGTAGTTCACGTGCACCACGCCGAAGCGCTTGGAATAGCCCAGCGACCATTCCAGGTTGTCGAGCAGCGACCACACCATGTAGCCGCGGATGTCGCAGCCGGCCTGGATGGCGTCGTGGATCGCGCCGAGGTGCTTTTGCAGATAGTCCATGCGCAGCGGGTCGCGCACCCGGCGCTCGCCGCTGGCGTCGGGCTCGGCGACCGGCGGGTCGAAGAAGGCCGCGCCGTTCTCGGTGATGTACATCGGGATGTCGCCGTAACGCTGCTTGACCCAGGTCAGGGTGTCGGTGAGCCCCTGCGGGAACACTTCCCAGCCGGTTTCGGTGTAGGTGCCGAGCGGCTGGCGCACCACGCCGGTGTTGAGCGGATAGCTCTCGGCGGCCTTGGTGACGCTGCGGGTGTAGTAGTTCACGCCGATGAAGTCGAGCTTCTGCTTGATCAGCTCGAAATCGGCCTGCGGCCATTCCGGCCAGGCCTCGCCGAAGATCTCGCGCAGCTCCGGCGGGTAGCTGCCGAGCAGGGCGGGGTCGAGGTATTGCTCGTTCATGTAGGCATGGGCGCGTTCGACCGCGGCGGCGTCCTCGGCCGAATCGGTGGCGGCGTACTTGGGCTCGATGTTCACCACCAGGCCGATCTCGTGCTTGCCTTCGGCGCGGTAAGCCTGGACCGCGGCGCCGTGCGCGCGCATCAGGTTGTGCGAGGCGATCGGCGCTTCGAAGCGGCTGCGGTGGCCCGGTGCGAGCGCGCCGTGCAGGTAGCCGCCGTCGGTGATCACCCACGGCTCGTTGAGGGTCACCCACTTCTTCACCCGCCCATCGAGGGCGCGGTACATGACCCGGCCGTATTCGGCGAACCAATCGGCGCAGTCGCGGTTGAGCCAGCCGCCGCGGTCGTCGAGCGCGGCCGGCAGGTCCCAGTGGTACAAGGTCAGCAAAGGTTCGATGCCGTTGGCCAGCAACTCATCGACCAGCCGCGAATAAAAATCCAGGCCGGCTTGGTTCACCCGGCCGGTGCCCTCGGGCAGGATGCGCGACCAGGACACGCTGAAACGGTAGGCCTGCAGGCCCAGCTCGCGCATCAGCTTCACGTCTTCCTTCCAGCGCCGGTAGTGGTCGCAGGCCACATCGCCGGTGTCGCCGTTGAGGGTCATGCCGGGGGTGTGGGCGAAGCGGGTCCAGATGCTCGGGCCGGCGCCGTCGGCCATCGGCGAGCCTTCGATCTGGTGAGCGGCGGTGGCCGCGCCCCACAGGAAACCTTCGGGAAAACGGCGGTCGGACGTGGTGCGAACAGAAGCGGCAGCGCGGGAATCGGTCATTCGTCGTGGCCTCCGGAGCCAATCGGACGTGCATGAAAACGGTTACATGGCAGAATAGCCCAGGGCGAGGACAAATGCATCGCTCCGGTCGCATTGTCGGGAGAATTCATGGCCAAGGTCACGCTGGATCGTCTGCGCAAGGTTTATCCGAACGGTTACGTCGGCGTCGCCGAGGCCAGCTTCGAGATCGAGGACGGCGAATTGTTGGTGCTGGTGGGCCCCTCGGGCTGCGGCAAGTCGACCCTGTTGCGGATGGTCGCCGGGCTGGAAACGATCAGCTCGGGCGATCTGAGCATCGGCGAGCGCCGCGTCAACGACATGCCGCCGAAAGACCGCGACATCGCGATGGTGTTCCAGAGCTATGCCCTGTATCCGCACATGACCGTGGCCGACAACCTGGGCTTCGGGCTCAAGCTGCGCGGCATGGGCAAGGCCGAGATCGCCGAGCGGGTCGGCGCGGCGGCGGCGATGCTGGAACTGGAGCCGCTGCTGCAGCGCAAGCCGGCGGCGCTGTCGGGCGGGCAACGCCAGCGCGTCGCCCTGGGCCGCGCGCTGGTGCGGCAACCGCAGGTGTTCCTGCTCGACGAGCCGCTGTCGAATCTCGACGCGAAACTGCGCATGGGCATGCGGGTGGAGATCGCGCGCCTGCACCGCCAGCTCGGCACCACCATGATCTACGTCACCCACGATCAGATCGAAGCGATGACCCTGGGCCAGCGCATCGTGGTGATGAAGGACGGCAAGATCCAGCAGATCGACACGCCGATGGCGCTGTACAACCGGCCGGTGAATCTGTTCGTCGCGACCTTTCTCGGCAGCCCCAAGATGAACACCTTGTCGGGCCGGGTCGAGGAGCGCGACGGCGGTCTGTTCTTGCGCATCGGCGACGGCGTCGCGCTGAGCCTGCGTCCGGACGCGGAGACCGGCGAAAAACTGCGTGCCTATATCGGGCGCGAATTGACCGTCGGCCTGCGCCCGGAGGACCTGCACCTGGCCGAGGCCGGCCCCGACACCCTGGCGGCTCAGGTCGAAGTGGTCGAGCCGGTCGGCAACGAGGCCTTCCTCAATCTGCGGTGCGGCGGTGGCGAGCTGGTGGTGCGGCTGCCGCCGTTCGACCTGCCGCGCGCCGGCGACACCGTGCATCTGTCCTACGCCGCCGAGCGCATGCACTTTTTCGATCGCGACAGCGAGCTGCGCCTGTAGGCGATTGGCTGAGCCTTGCATCGAGTCCATCGCATCGCACTCATCGCCTATCGCGCGCATCCGGCGGCCCGGCGGCGCACTTGAGTCCGGCGATGCAGTGAGGGCACACTGCATCGCTGCGCCGGGGGCAGCGCGACGGGTCGCCCGATCCGTACGCTGGGCGCAGATCGCAGCGAGTGCTAACGTGGCCCGGCCCCGAACGGCGCCGGTCGCGATGCCGCATCGCATTCGCGGTTCCATGTGCCACACGACCATGCGCCCCATGATCCACGCGCCATCCCAGGTTCGCAGCCTGGCGTTGTCCCGGCCTCGCGTCGGCCGAAGCCTCGCTGCGTTTTGCGCGCCGTCCGCGGCGCGCTCCGTTTCGCTATCCGATCCTTCATGACCGACGACAATCTTATCGACCGAACCTTCGCCCGCCTGGTCGAAGCGGCCAGGCAACACGACGGCGCGGCCTTCAAGGCAGCGACCCAGGACTATGCCCAGTCCGCCGAAGGCCAGGCCTGGCTGCAGGGCGGTCACGACCGTTATCGGCAGATCCAGGCGAACCTCGTCGCGCGCGCGCAAGCCGCGCCGCCGGCGAACCCGGCCTCGGCCGGTCCCGGGCTCGCCGTCGGGCCCGGCACCGGCCCATAACCCAAGGAGTAGCATCGTGCAGGACGCGCAAGACCTGAAACGACTCGCCGCCGATCTGGCGGTATTCGCCCAGCATCTGCAAGACCAGAGCGAACGGGCGGTGCAGCACGTGGACCGCAGCGCCGAGGAACTGCATCGCGCCGCCCAGGGCATGGGCGCCGACGCCCAGCAGCTCGCGCAGCAGATCGTGAACGCGGTGCAGGCCCAGGCCCAGGAAGCGGTCGGCCGCGGCGCCGAGCTGGCCTTCGGCGCGATAGGCATCCAACTGCGCGACAGCGCCGAAGTCGCCACGCGCGCCGCGCAGGCGCTCGACGAGCAGCGCAAGAAGATCGAGCGCGCGCAGCAGAACCTGATCTACAAGAGCGCGGTGGCCCTGCTGATCGGCTCGCTGCTGGCGGTCGGCGGCAGCTGGTACTTCGCCCGCAAATCGCTGCGCCTGATCGAGCGCGCCGAGTTCGGCGCCGAGATTCTCGATGCGACCAAGGCCGGTACCCTGACCCGTTGCGACGGCAAGCTGTGCGCGCGCGCCGGCAAGCGATTCGGCGCCAAGGGCGAATACGTGTTGATCGAGTGACCGGCGAAACGCGCGCGTGGCTTGACGGTTTGCGGCGTTCGTCGCGGGCTCGCGGCGCTCGAGCTGCTGCCGGTGGTCGCGAGCGCCTCGCCCGAGCGGGCGCGGCGGGGGCCGTCAAAGGAATTCCGCGCGAATCCGGTCGACGTCGAAGGGGGTGACGCCTTCGTGCATCGAGAACACCGTATCGGCTTGATCCGGCGATTCGACCACGCGGCCGCGGGCCTGCGCGTGCAGTTCGAACAAGCTGTGCAGATCCGGCGTCGCCAATGCGGTCATCGCGCGCAGGATCAGGGAAATGCCGCTCAGGTGATTGGCCGCGTTGTTCCAGCGCGGATAGCCGCCCAGGCCGACGTCGGTCCAGATGATCTGACCGGTTTCCAGATCCAGCACGAAGGGCAGGCAGCTTTGCTGGTTCGAGGCCAGGTCCAGCCGGTCCTCTACCGTGCGCGCCTCGAACGGTTCGCCCGAATTCGCGTCGCTGCGCGCCATCCATCCGGCGAAACACTCCGGCAACTCGCAATAGGGTTGCTCGGTGTAGCTGTGAATGCTGACCACGACGAAACGCAGGCCGAGCCCGCGCAGGCGCTGCAGATCCAGGTCGATGAACTCGGCGGCTCCCTGCGGGGCATCGACGATATCGCCGCTGTGATGGCCGCCGTAACCGCGCAGGTTGTAGTAGGCGACGACGTCGCGAAACACGAAATCGCGGTCGAAGAACGCTGCCGACAGATCGATATCGGTGCGTTGGCGGCCGTTGCTCCACCACAGGAACAGGCGGATGAAACGCGTATCGGGCAAGGGCAGGCGGCTGCCGCGCACCAGGGTGCGCAGCGCGCGCGAGGCCGAGCGCTGCGCCAGCGGCACGCGCATATGCGCCAGGGCCGGATCGATGTAGCAACGGCCCAGCGGCGGCAAACGCGCGAAGCGGGCGCGCAATGCTTCGCGGCAGACGGCGATGGCATCGCTCAGGACCTGGGCGTCGATCGGCGCGCGCTGGTCCTTGAGCGACCAGGCGCGCGCGGCGTCGCCCTTGGGAAAGAAGGTGCGCAGCGCCGATCGCCCGCGATGTTCGAACTGGCTCAAGGCCTGCAGCAGGACCGGGGTCGACACCTGCTCGGCGACGGCGCGGAAACGGGCCAGCACCGCCTGCGGCTCGGTACCGCTGCGCAGCAGATGATCGAGCCGGCGCGCGAACTCGCCCGGACGCGCGGCGAGCCGTTGAGCGGCCGCGTCGGTTCGGCCTTGCTCCAGCGCGTGCTCGATCGCGCCGTTGAAAGTCGCGAACGGCAGGTCCTCGCGCAGTCCCTGAAAGGCGCGCCAGGTCTTCGGAAAGCGTTCGCGGTAATCGCCCGGATGCAGCGCTTCGCCCAGGCGTTTCCAGCGCTCGCGCCAGCGACGCATGTCTTCGGCGGGATCGTCGAGGGTCTCCAACTGCTGCAGCAGAAAACGGCGTTCGCTGCGTTTCATGCGCTTGAAGCGAGTCGGCTCGGCCAGCGACACATCGCCTTGGCTGAGAGCCACCGCCAGGCGCAGGGTATCGGTCGCGGTTTTGAGATGGGTTCGCAGGAACGCGTCGGTGGGCTCGCCGGGCGCATGGCGCAGCAGGCCCGCGCCGACGAAGGCGAGATTCTCCTTGAACGGAATCTCGACGGGCAGCAGCCGGACGACTTGGGCGCGGTACTGCGCGATGAACCAGCCCAGGTCGGCCTTGTCCTGCAGCGACAGCGACGTGCGCGAGGCGGCGAGCGCGGTGCAGATGGTCTCGTAATCGTCCAGCGTGCCCAGCTCGATCTCGCGCGGGGCGCGGCCGTTGAGCAGCGGCACGGTGTCGGCCGGCTGTTCCAGGTGCAGCCGGCGCCGGGTGATGTAGTGATACACCGCGCGCATATACAACTCGGCTTCGGCCAGAGCTAACGAGCCCCGGGGGAAGTCCGGGAACAGCGGCCGATGCTTGCGGTGCGCGCCGGTCATCGCCGCCAGATGCTTGCGCAATTCGCGCAGAACGCGGGTGAGTTGCTCGGTCGACAAGGTGCCGAGTCGTTCGATCACCGCTTCGGACAGGACGAAACCGAACGCTTCTGTTTCCTTCTGCACCATCGCGACTTGCGCCGCGCTTGCGCCGCCGTCGCCGGCTTTGAGATACAGCTTGCCTCGCCGGCGCAGGTAGATTCCGTTCATGCCCCTCTCCAACGAAAAGCCCGCCGGGAGGCGGGCGATGTGGGAAGCGGGCACCCTAGTTTCCGAGTAGAAGGAAGGACGCCCATAGCCACGAGGCCGAGCATAGCCGAGCCTGGCGAGAATGAGAACGCCGCCGATCGGCGGCGGACGGCAGGGCAATCAGGAGGGTGCCATCGCTGCGCGTTCGGCCAAGCCCGAGTGGCGCTTGAGCAAGGCGATCGCGAGCAACAGCATCGCCATCGGCAGCAGGGACAGATAGAACGCGGTGCCGCCGCCGATGCGCGCGAACAACTGGCCGGTGATGAACGAACCGGTGGTGCCCCCGAGCGCCGAGAACACCACGATCAGCCCGGTCATCGCCGCGTGCCGCGACTTCGGCAGCGAGCTCAGCACCACCGAATTGATCGCCGGATAGATCGGCGCCATGAACAGGCCGATCAGCGGGAACACGTACGCCGCGAGCGGCGCATGCGCCCAGCTCATCGCCGGGTCGGGCTGCAGGTTGCGCGCGAGCGGCAGGGCCAGCAGCACCAGCGCCGCCATCGCCAGCACGCAGACCATCAACAGCCAGTGCCAGGGCACGCGCCGCAGCGCCACGCCGGCGGCGAGCCGGCCCAGCGCCAGCGACACCGCGAAGATGCTCGCGGCCTGCACGCTCATCGTGGTCGGCAGGTGCAGGATTTCGCGGTTGAAGGTAGGCAGCCAGGTGCCGACGCTCTGTTCGATCAGCACGTACAGGAAGGCCGAGACCAGGAACACCGCGACCAGCGGCTGGGCGACCAGGCGGAACATGTCGAGAAACGAATCGCCGACCGCGTGGCCGTCGCTGGCGGCGCGTTCGTCCATGCGCGAGGTCGCGAGCAGGGCGAGGATCGCCGCGGCGATCGCCGCGAGCAGCCAGTACACCCGCAGCCAGACCGGGTCGCCCGGGGATTGCGGATCGATGAACCAGGCGAAGATCCAGTAGCCGGCGAGCACGCCGACCATGAACCAGCCTTCGATGGTGCTGGTCAGGCTGGCGTGGGTCTGCTTGTTCTCGGTCAGCAGCCCGATCGAGGAGTACACCGAGACCTTGACCAGGGCGAAGGACACGCCGGTGGCGACGAACAGCAGCTTGGTCATCCAGAACGAGGCCAGCAGCGGCATCAGCAGGCAGGCCGCGCCGACGAAGCCCAGGCCGAGCATCATCGCCCGGCGATAGCCCAGGCGCGGCATCAGCGAGGCGGTCAGGAACGAGACGATCGCGATGGGCAGGTCCTTGAAGGCCTCCAGGATGCTGGCGTCGCCCTTGCTGATGCCGAAGCCCTGGATCGACTGCAGGATCACCGTGCCGACGCTGTTGAGCAGAATCCCGAACACCATGTAGGTGAGGATCATCGCCAGGATCATGCGGCCTCGGTTCATGCGGGCGTGGCTCCGGTGAGCGGTCCGGCGCGGTGCCGGAGTAGCGGAAGAGCGGTCCGGCGAGAGGCCGGACCAGGGGACGAGCGGTCCGGCGCTTGGCCGGACCGGTAGATAAAAGACCGCGCGCGACGGTTTGCCAAGTGCGGACGCCCGAGAGAGGGGGAGGGCGAACGCTTCCGGATCAGGCCGGCGCGCACGGTGAGGTAAGGGGCGACCGCGCAGGCGGCCTCGGCCGCCCGGCGGAACTCCGCGCCGCCGCCGGGCGGCGACGCGGAGCATGGATCACCAGCGGTAGGCCGCCGAGAACAGGTAGGACCGGCCCGCGATCGGTCGCCCCATGAACACGCCGCCGGTGGCCGCGCCGGGCACGCGCACGTTGCCCTCGGTCAGGCCGAGTTCGTTGGTGACGTTGCTGCCGGTCAGGGCGAACTCCCAGTTTTCGCCGACGTGCATGTTCGCGCCGACATCGAGCGTGTGGTACGAGGGCAGCTTCTGGGTATTGGCCAGGTCGGCGTAGCGGTCGCCGATGCGCGAGTAGGTGGCGAAGATCTTCAGGTCGCCGAACGGCAGGTTCCAGAAATAGCTCGGGGTGAAGCGGAACTGCTGCTTCGGCTGGCGCATCACCTGGTTGCCGGTGAACTCGCGGTAGTTCTCGTACTGAGCGTCGAGCCAGATGCCGGTCAGAGCCAGTTCGAGGCCGCCGACCGGGCGCACCGCCGCTTCCACTTCGACGCCGTAGGCCCGCGAATCGCCGGCGGTGGTGAAGTTGGTGCCGTCGTCGAGGAAGGCCTGGAACGGCGAGTTGGTGAAGCTGTTGTAGAACGCGGTCAGGTACAGGTCGTAGACCGAGTTGCCGGACTTGAAGCCGAGTTCGTACTGGTCGATTTCCTGGGTCTTGGTATTGCCGTCGCGCAGGTTGTCGAAGGCCGGCAGCTTGTAGCCGGAGTTGGCGCGCGCGAACACGCTGGCGCTGTCGGTGAGCTTGTAGTTCAGGCCCAGGGTCCAGGAGAAATGCTTGTCGTCCTGGTCGATCCGGCGCGAAGTCGGCAGCGACACCGAGGTGGCGTTGTCGTACAGCGTGTTCGGGTTGCCGTCGAGATCGACCGAGGCGACGTCGTGGACGGTGCCGTCGACCTGCTGCCACTCGTAGCGGATGCCGCCGTCCAGGCGCAGGCGGTCGTTGATCTGCCACTCGTCGGCGAGGAACACCGCGGTGTTCTGGCCGTCGTAGTCGCCGCGCAGCGAGAAGAACGAAGTGCCGGTGAAACCGTCGCGGGTGACCTGGCGGCCGTCGGCGAGGCTGAGGTTGATCCGGCGCGCGTTGTTCTGCGCGGTCAGCAGCATGTTGTTGCCGAGGTACCAGGTGTCCTTGGACGAGTAGCGCGCGTAGTAGACGCCGGCGGTGAGGGTGTTGCCCTCGAACAGATCGCGGCTGAAGCGCAGGTCGTTGGTGAACGATTCCAGCTCCTTGTCCACCACCCAGAAGCCGGCGGTCAGCACCTGCTGGTTCGGGTCGACCGCGCCGCCGCCGTTGACGTAGGTCGCAGTGCCGGCGCTGCCGTAGCCGGCGATGAAGTCGGCCATGGTCTTGGGGCTGGCGCCGGTGAACAGGCCGTTGGTCGGGGCGCTGCCGCTGACGTAGTTGACCCGGTCGCTGATGGTCCAGTCGCCGACGTAGAAGTCCATCGAGGCGCCGAACACGTCGAGGTTGATGCCGCGGCCCTCGGCGAGGTCGCGGGTGATGCTCTGGCCGTTCGGCCCGGTCGGCAGGGTCACGTGGCGGAAGTCGTTGCCGAGCAGGGTGCCGGTCTGCGCGTCCAGGCCCGGGAAGCTCGACAGGCTGCTGCCGTTGTTGCGCGACAGCAGCGGGATCGGAGTGAAGAAGGCGTTCTTGTCGTTGGTGTGGCGCGCGTACACCGTCACTTCGCCGCTGTCCCAGCTGTGGGTCAGCGTGGCGCTGAGCTGGCCGCCCTTGTCGGCCGGGAACTGGGTGTCGCGCACGCCGTCGGTGGTGCGGTAGAAACCGCCGACGCTGTAGTACCAGCCTTCGCCGAGCTTGCCGCTGTTGAACAGGTCGACGCGGCGGAAGTTGTCGCTGCCCAGGCCCACGCGCACGCTGCCGGCGGGCTCTTCGCCGCCCTTCTTCTGGATGAAGTTGACGGTCGCGCCGGGCTGGCCGTTGGAGAAGATCGGGCTCGGACCGCCGCGCAGCACTTCCATGCGCTCGATGGTGTCGTCCATGCGGAACAGGGTCGAGTTCTCGAGGAAGGACAGGGTCGGCGGCGGATACAGCGGCGCGCCGTCCATCTGCACGGTCACGAACGGCGCGTCGCCTTCCGAGGGCATGCCGCGCACGAAGATGTTGGCGCCGGTGCTGCCGCCGGCCGATTCGGCCCAGATGCCCGGCACCACCTTGAGCGCGTCGGCGGTGCTCAGCGGCACCGCTTCCTGGATCTGTTCGAGCGAGGCGGTGGTGATCGAGAAGCTGGCGTCGCGCTTGCGGATGCCCTTGAAGCGCGCGGTGCCGCTGACGATGACCGCGTCGAGGGTGGTCGCCGATTCGCTGCCGCCGTCGGCCTGCTGGGCCTGTTGGGCTTGCGGCGCGGGCGCCGGCGCGGCGGCGTCCTGGGCCAGGCCGTAGCCCGGCGCCAGGATCGCGGCGATCGCCGCGGACAGTGCGAAACGCATCGGTTGGCGTTGCTTGGTAGACGTGTGCTGCATCGTGTTCTCCCCACTCATCTTGTATTGGTTATGCAAACGGATCGATCGGTGGTGGTGTCCCCGCCGCGGCAGTGCATGCCGCGCGCGGTCAGGGCAAAACGAAAGCGTCCAGGTCGAAGGAAGCGATGTCCGGCAGGCAGGCGTCGGCGCGGGCCAGGGCCTGGGGATCGCCGATGCCGACCGCGGCCATCCCGGCCGACTGGATCGCGACCACGCCGGCGGCGGCGTCTTCCACGCCGATGCAGTGCGACGGCGGCACGCCGAGCGCGGCGGCGACGGTCAGGAAGATTTCCGGATCGGGTTTGGCGCGGGCGACATGCGCCGAGTCGGCGATGTAGTCGAAGCGCCCGGCGATGCCGAGCCGTTGCAGCAGGGCGCCGGCGTTGCGGCTGGCCGAGGCCAGGCCGAGCTTGAGGCCGCGCGCGCGCGCCTGTTCGAGCAGGCGCTCGACTCCGTCGAACAGATCCTCCGGGCCGACCTCCTGGATCGCCTCGACGTAGTAGGCGTTCTTGCGTTCGGCCAGGGCGAGCTTTTCGTCGCGGCTCAGCACGCGTCCTGCGTGGCGCAGGATGATCTCGAGCGAGGCCATGCGGTCGACCCCTTTGAGCAGTTCGTTGACCTGCTCGTCGAACGGCAGGCCTTCTTCGTCGGCCATGCGCTTCCAGGCGCGGTAATGGGTTTGAGCGGTGTCGGTGAGCACGCCGTCGAGGTCGAAGATCAGCGCGCGCGCCGGCCGCGGAAAGGCGCGCGGCGCGGGGCCGCCGGGCGC
>NZ_JBPKJP010000049.1:0-30674 GCF_051217035.1 Lysobacter sp. 1R34A | reverse complement strand
GACGTGTCGAGCGCGGGCAGGCTGGCGCTGCGCAGCGGCGTCAGCGGCTCGGCCTGCAGCGGCGCGGCCACGAGCAGCAGCAGCGCGCAGGCGGCGAGTGAACGCCGCGCGATGCGCTGCGCCAGCGACAGCCAATCTCGCGGCGACGTGGCCGGGAGGACCTTGGCATTTTCGATGCGCGGCGGGCTCATGTGCGCTCCGCTGCGGCGACCAGGGCCTGGGCGCGCTTGAGGAAAGGCTGGTCGATCATGCGTCCGTCGACGACGAACACGCCGCGGTCGTCGGCCGGCACCGCGGCGGCCGCCGCGACCACCCGCCGCGCCGCTTCCAGCTCGTCGGCGCCGATCGCGAAGGCGGCATGCGCCAGCGCGATCTGGCGCGGATGCACGCAGGTCTTGCCGAGATAACCGAGCCGGTGCGCGGCCTGCGCTTCGGCGCTGAAGCCGGCGTCGTCGTGCAGGTCGGCATAGGCGCCGTCGAGCGCGAACACGCCGGCCGCGGCCGCGGCCATGCGCACAGCGAACATCGCCGCATGCACGTTGGCCGGATCGCGACGGTCGATGCCTTCGGCCTCGAACAGATCGCCCAGGCCGAGTTGCAAGCCGGCCACGCGCGGATGCGCGGCGGCGATCTCGGCCGCGTGGCCGAGCGCGCGCGGGGTTTCGATATTGACCAGGACGCGTATCGGCCGGGCGGCGGCATCGCCGGCCTGGGCCTCTTCGATCGCCGCGACGGCCTCGCGCAATGCCTGCGCCGATTCGATCTTGGGCAGGTTGATCAGGGCCACGCCGGTGTGCGCCAGCGCGGCGATGTCGGCGGCGAAGTGCGCGGAGGCCGGGTCGTTGACGCGCACGATGACGAGCTTGGCCGAGGCCGCCGCCGGCGCGGAGGCGACGAAGGCGGCGACCGCGGCACGCGCGGCGTCCTTGTCGCGCTGAGCGACCGCGTCTTCCAGATCGAAGGAGAGCGCATCGGCCGCGCCGGCCAGCGCCTTGTCGAACAATTCCGGCCGCGATCCCGGCACGAACAGCTTGCTACGCATGGATCACCGCGGCGGAAGGCGAGTCGTCATGGTGGCTGAGTGTGCGACAAGCGGATCGCGGCAATCGCACAGGGCCGGCATGTTCAAACGATAGCTTTTGTTTCGATCGGCCAGGCGAGCGGGTCGGCGGGGCGGCGGGCGGCGCTGCCGGCGACGGCTCGCCGGGCCGCGCGCAGTCGCTGGATCGGCATCGATCGGCGGCGAACGGCAGGCGAATTGCCACCGAATTGCCGTCGATTCTGCGGGAACGTTCCCCATCCGGCCGATGCAGCCGATAATGTCGCCCTGTCCGCCCAGGTCCGCGCCCGTTCGCGTGCCGCCAACGAGCCGCCGATGACGTCCAGCCGCAGTTTCCCCGACTACCCCTTCCAGCCGCAGCGTTTCGAGGTCCGTCCCGGGATCGGGATGAGCTATCTCGACGAAGGCCCGCGCGATGGCGAGGTCGTGGTGATGCTGCACGGCAATCCCTCGTGGAGCTATTACTGGCGCAAACTGGTGCTGGCCTTGCGCGATCCGGGTTCGGGCAAGGCCTATCGCTGCATCGTCCCCGATCATGTCGGCATGGGCCTGTCGGACAAGCCTTCCGACGATCCGGCGGCGCAGCCGCATTACGCCTACACCCTGCAGTCGCGGGTCGACGACGTCGAGCGCCTGTTGCAGCACCTCGGCGTGACCGGGCCGATGACCCTGGCCGTGCACGACTGGGGCGGCGGCATCGGCTTCGGATGGGGGCTCAAGCATTCCGAGCAGATCAAGCGTCTGGTCATCACCAACACCGGCGCGTTTCCGCTGCCGGCGGCCAAGCCGCTGCCCAAGCGCCTGCGCCTGGGCCGCGACTCGGCGATCGGTACCGGCCTGATCCGCGGCTTCAACGCCTTCGCCGGCGGCGCCGCGCGCATGGGCGTGGTCAAGCCGATGCCGGCCGAGGTACGCCGCGCCTACCTGGCGCCGTACGACTCCTGGGCCAACCGCATCGCCACCTCGCGCTTCGTCCAGGACATTCCGCTCGCCGAAGGCGACCTGGCCTGGCCGCTGGTGCAGGCGATGGGCCGCAAGCTGCCCGAGTACGCCGACCGTCCGGCCTTCATCGGCTGGGGCCTGCGCGATTTCGTCTTCGACCATCACTTCCTCAAGGGCTTCACCGACGCGCTGCCGCAGGCGCAGGTGCACGCCTTCGACGATGCCGGCCATTACGTGCTGGAAGACCGGGCCGAGGTGCTGGTGCCGGAAATCCGCGCCTTCCTCGACCGGCATCCGCTGAGCTGAGCCGATGACGACGCCCGACTCGGAAGCCTTCGCCGCAACGAACGCCGTCGACGCAGGTACGGCGGCTGGCCGCAGCGACACCTGCAACATCGCCGCCGCGCTGCCGGCCTGCGCGGCGCAGTCGCCCGAGCGCGTGGCGATGCGTTGCCCGGGCACGCGCCGCGGCGACGGGCTGGCGAGCTACGACATCGAGCTGACCTACGGGGAGCTCGACCGCCGCAGCGACGCGATCGCCGCCGGCCTGGCGAAACGCGGCATCGTGCGCGGCACCCGCACCGCGGTGATGGTGCGGCCGTCGCCGGAGTTCTTCCTGTTGATGTTCGCCCTGTTCAAGGCCGGCGCGGTGCCGGTGCTGATCGACCCGGGCATCGACAAACGCGCCTTGCGGCAGTGCCTGGACGAAGCCGAGCCGCAGGCCTTCATCGGCATTCCGCTGGCGCATGTCGCCCGCGTCGTGCTCGGCTGGGCGAAGTCGGCGAGCATCCGCATCACCACCGGCAAGCGCGCCTTCCTCGCCGACGACACCCTGGCGCGCGTCGAACGCGACGGCGCCGGCGCGCCTTCGCAACTCGCCGACACCCGTCCCGACGAAGTCGCCGCGATCGTGTTCACCAGCGGCTCGACCGGCGTGCCCAAGGGCGTCGTGTTCCGTCATCGCCACTTCGTCGCCCAGATCGAAATGATGGGCGAGGCCTTCGGCATCGTCCCGGGCGGGGTCGATCTGCCGACCTTCCCGCCGTTCGCTCTGTTCGATCCGGCGCTCGGCCTGACCTCGGTGATCCCCGACATGGACCCGACCCGGCCGGCGCAGGCCGACCCGGTCAAGCTGATCGACGCGATCCATCGGTTCGGCGTCGATCAGCTGTTCGGTTCGCCGGCGTTGATGGCGGTGCTGGCCAAGCATGGCCAGGCCCTGCCGGGGGTGAGGCGGGTGACGTCGGCCGGCGCGCCGGTGCCGCCGGAAACGGTGGCGGCGTTGCGCGAGCTGCTGCCGCGCGACGCCCAGTTCTGGACCCCGTACGGCGCCACCGAATGCCTGCCGGTGGCGGTGATCGAAGGCCGCGAACTGCAGTCCACGCGTGCGGCGACCGAGCAGGGCGCCGGCACCTGCGTGGGCCGCGCGGTCGAGCGCAACGAGGTGCGGATCATCCGCATCGACGACGCCGCGATCGAACATTGGTCCGACGAGTTGGTGCTGCCGGCTGGCGTGGTCGGCGAGATCACCGTCGCCGGCCCGACCGCGACCGACAGCTATTTCCGCCGCGATGCGGCCACCCGGCTGGCCAAGATCCGCGAAGTGCGCGGCGAACTCGACCGCATCGTCCACCGCATGGGCGACCTGGGTTATCTCGATGGCGAAGGCCGGCTGTGGTTCTGCGGACGCAAGAGCCACCGGGTCGAAACCGCGAGCGGTCCGCTCTACACCGAGCAAGTCGAGCCCGTGTTCAACACCCACCCGAAGGTGCGCCGCACCGCCCTGGTCGGTACCGGCGAGCCCGGCGCGCAGTTGCCCTTGCTGTGGGTGGAGCTGCACGAGCCGCGCAGCGCACGCGCCGAGTGCGAGCGCATCGCCGAAGAATTGCGCGTGATCGGCGCCCAGCATCCGCATACCGCCGGTATCGAACGGATTCGCTTCCACCCCGGGTTTCCGGTCGACATCCGCCACAACGCCAAGATCGGCCGCGAGAAGCTGGCGGCGCAGGCGCGTAAAGGCTGAAGCGGGCTGCGTCGGATCGATGCAGGCTTGGCGTGGCACGCAGAGCCGATATTCCTGCCTTGCACGACAGGCCAATTCCCCAGCCCCTTCCAAAGCCAGGAGAGGGCAGGCGACTCTTGTCGCTCCCGCAGTGGCTTTGCAGCCGCCTTCTGTTGCCCTTCGATAAAGGGAGCGAACGGCCGCGCAGCGGACAGGGGGGGGTTGCTCTTTCTGCGCCGGCGCACGGCGCAGTCCGGCGCGCGCAGCCTATGATGCGCAGGGTTTCCGCGGCCACGCGCTGCGCTCACGACTTAGGGATGGATGACGATGAAGATTCTGGTCACCGGCGGCGGCGGTTTTCTCGGGCAGGCGCTGTGCCGCGGGCTGGTCGCGCGCGGGCATGAGGTGGTCAGCTTCAACCGCGGCCTGTATCCGGCGCTGGAACCGCTCGGGGTGACCCAGCTGCGCGGCGACCTCGCCGATCGCCAGGCGGTGATCGATGCGGCGCAGGGCTGCGAGGCGGTGTTCCACAACGCCGCCAAGGCCGGCGCCTGGGGCAGTTACGACAGCTACCACCAGGCCAACGTGGTCGGCACCGAGAACGTGCTCGCGGCCTGCCGCGCCCACGGCATCGGCAAGCTGATCTACACCTCGACCCCGAGCGTGACCCATCGCGCCACCCATCCGGTCGAAGGCGGCACCGCCGAGACCGTGCCCTACGGCGAAGGCTTCAAGGCCGCCTATGCGACCACCAAGACCATCGCCGAGAAGGCCGTGCTCGCCGCCAACGGGCCGCAACTGGCCACAGTCGCGCTGCGCCCGCGCCTGATCTGGGGCGTGGGCGACAACCAATTGCTGCCGCGTCTGGTCGAGCGCGCCAAACAAGGCCGCCTGCGTTTCGTCGGCGACGGCCAAAACCGCATCGACACCACCTATATCGACAACGCCGCCCAGGCGCATTTCGACGCCTTCGAGCATCTGGCCCCGGGCGCGCCCTGCGCCGGCCGCGCCTACTTCATCAGCAACGGCGAGCCGCGCACGGTGCGCGAGACGGTCAACGGCCTGCTCGCCGCGGTCGGTGCGCCGACCGCCGACAAGACCCTGCCGTTCCGCGCCGCCTATGCGATCGGCGCGGTCTGCGAGGCGCTGTGGACCTTGCTGCCGCTCAAGGGCGAGCCGCCGATGACGCGCTTCCTCGCCGAGCAACTCTCGACCACCCACTGGTACGACATGGCGCCGGCCCGGCGCGACTTCGGCTACGTGCCCCAGGTCGGCTTCGACGAAGGCCTGGCGCGGGTGCGTGCCCACCATGCCCTAGGCGGCGCGGCCTCGACATCCCCCTAACAGCCGGCCGGCGCACGCCGGCTAGAATGGCGGCATGACCGATACCGCCTCGCCCCTGGATGCGCTCAAGCCGATGGCCGGCCGCGCGCTCGAAGCCGCGCTGAACCGCGCGCTCGCGCTCGATCCCGATACCCGCGAGGCGCTGCGCCCGCTCGACGGCCGCAGCGTCGCCCTGCACTTGGCGTCGCCGCCGCTGGCCCTGCGCATCCTGGTGGCCGGCGAACGGCTCGAGGTCGGGCCGGTGCGCGCAAGCGACGAACCCGACCTGTCGGTGCGCAGCACCCTCGGCGCGATCCTGTCGCAGTTGCCGAACCTGCTCGGCGCGGGCGACGAGCGCGCCGCGCCGGTCGGCAAGCTGCGCATCGAGGGCGATGCCGACCTGGCGCGGCGCCTGCAGCGCCTGGCAGAACGCTTCGACCCGGACTGGCAGCAACCCTTCACCGCGGTGTTCGGCGAGGTGATCGGGGTGCAGGTCGCCAACACCCTCGCCGGCGCCCTGCGTCACGCCCGCGACGCCGCCGGCGCGCTGGCCGGCAACCTCGCCGAATACGTCACCGAGGAGTCGCGCGACGTGGTCCCGCGCGACGAACTCAACGCCTTCCACGACGACGTCGACCGCCTGCGCGACGACGTCGAGCGCGCCGCCGCGCGCGTGACGCGCCTGCGCGACCGCGCGAGTCGCAGCGCATGAGGTCGGCCGTGCGTGCCTGGCGTATCGGCCGCGTGCTGCTGCGCTATCGCCTCGACGACCTGCTCGACGGCACTCCGGCCGAACGCTGGCTCAAGCTCGCGCGACCGTTCGTGCCGCGCGCCTCCGACGAGATCGCGGCGATGTCGCGCGGCGCGCGTCTGCGCCTGGTGCTGCAGGAGCTCGGGCCGATCTTCGTCAAGTTCGGGCAGATCCTCTCGACCCGCCGCGACCTGGTGCCGCCGGACATCGCGATCGAACTGGCCCTGCTGCAGGACCGGGTTGCGCCGTTCGACGGCGAGACCGCGCGCAAGATCGTCGAAGACGCGCTGGAACGCCGCATCGGCGAGGCGTTCGAATCGTTCGACATCGAACCGCTGGCCTCGGCCTCGATCGCCCAGGTGCACGCGGCGAGGTTGCCTGCGCAGGACGGCAAGCCGTCGCGCGAAGTCGTGGTCAAGGTGTTGCGCCCCGACATCGAGGGCAAGATCGCCGGCGACATCGCCCTGCTCAAGGCGCTCGCCGCGCTGGTCGACCGCGCTCATCCGAGCGCCGACAAGATCCGCCCGCGCGCGATCGTCGCCGAGATCGAGAGCACCCTCGCCGCCGAGCTGGATCTGCAGCGCGAAGGCGCCAACGCCAGCGTGCTGCGCCGGTTCTGGGCCGACAGCGACGACATGTACGTGCCGGAAGTGATCTGGTCGCACACCGGCGAGCGCGCGCTGACCCTCGAGCGCGTATACGGCATTCCCTCCGACGACATCGCCGCGCTCGACGCCGCCGGCATCGACCGGCGCGCGCTCGCCTCCAAGGGCGTGCGAGTGTTCTACACCCAGGTGTTCCGCGACAATTTCTTCCATGCCGACGCCCACGCCGGCAACATCTGGGTCGACAGCGACCCGGCGCGGCGCAGCAACCCGCGCTTCATCGCCCTGGACTTCGGCATCATGGGCCAGCTTTCCGACGAGGATCAGTACTACCTCGCCGAGAATTTCATGGCGATCTTCAACCGCGACTACCGGCGCATCGCCGAGTTGCACGTGCAGGCCGGCTGGATTCCGCCGCACATCCGCATCGACGAACTCGAAGCGGCCACGCGCGCGGTCTGCGAGCCGTACTTCACCCGTCCGCTCAGCGAGATTTCGCTGGCCGAGGTGCTGGTGAAGCTGTTCCGCACCGCGCAGCGCTACGAGCTGACCCTGCAGCCGCAGCTGATCCTGCTGCAGAAGACCCTGCTCAACATCGAAGGCGTCGGGCGCCTGCTCGACCCCAGGCTCGACATCTGGGCGGTGGCGCGGCCGGTGCTGCAGCGCATCCTGCTCGAGCGCTACAGCCCGCAGCGCCTCGCGAGCGAGTTCCGCAAGCGCCTGCCCGAGCTGGTGACGCGTGCGCCGGAAATGCCGCGCCTGCTGCACAGCTGGCTCAACCAGCAGGTGTCGGGCCAGCACGAGCTCAAGATGCGTTCGCAGGACATCACCGAGCTCAACCGCACGATCAAGGACGCAGTGCGGCGCACGGTCGCGGCGATCCTCGGCACCGGCCTGCTGGTGGTCGCGGCGGTGCTGTACGGCATGGAGTCGGGCGGGCCGCGGTTCTGGTCGATCCCGGCCTCGTCGTGGATCGCGGGTCTCGGCGGCCTGTGGGCGTTGCTGGCGGCGTGGCCGCGGAGCAAGAGTTCGGGTTGAGGGGGCGCCTTGTCTGGTGAGTGCACGAGGCCGAAGCTCTTCGTGGCGGCGCCGGCGCGTGGGGTCGCGCGGTCGCGGCTTGCGCCGCTCCTACAGGGAACGGTTCGGCGCGTCGTGTTGCAGGCTTCGCCCTTGTAGGAGCGACGTGAGTCGCGACCGTGGGACGGGGCGGGGGCGGGGCGCTGTAGCTGATGTTGCTCATCGAGGCGGCGGGCTTTCGCCAGGGTAGGAGCGGCGCAAGCCGCGACCGCGAGGTCTCAACTCGCGTCGTATCGGTAAGACCTCTGTAGGAGCGACGTAAGTCGCGACCGCGGCCTCGCAATCTCGCGCCGATGTCGGCCGCGGCCGCGGCCGTCAGGGTAGGAGCGCGCAAGCCGCGACATCGCTGCGGGGGTCTTGCGACATTCCGGCCTCACAGATGCGGCGCATTTGACTGTGTAGGAGCGACGTGAGTCGCGACCGCGGGACGCGCAGAGGCGCCATGGCTGATGTCATCCATCGAAGCGGCGCACTTTCGCCAGGGGTGGGAGCGGCGCAAGCCGCGGCATCGTTGTGGCGGTCTTGCTGCGCACGCTTCAAGAAAGATCAAGATCAAACCCAAAGCTTCCGCCACTAAAGCGGCGGGTTACTTTCTTTTGTCTAAAGCAACAAAAGAAAGGTAACCAAAGAAAAATGCTTTTCTTTGAGTCAAGGGCCCGCATGATCGGTGCCGACGCAGGGCTTTTTCATACGGGACATCCCTGTCCCGATGAAAAACGGCCCGCATCCCTGCGGGCCGCCCTCCGGGTCTTCGTTTGCCTTCGCTAATGCGAATCGGCGCACAGCCACAGCCACAGCCTCAGCCAAGCCAAAGCAGCGGCAATGGCACGGCAACGGCAACGGCAACGGCAACGGCAGGAAGCTGGGATTCCGCGGCGGCTCGCTTTGCCGTTGCCGTGCTCTTGCTTGCTGGGCGTAGCTCCGCGTTACTTGCCCGCCGGCGCCTTGGCCGCGGCGGAAAAATCGCCGGCGGTGTAGACGCTCAGCTGCTCGGGCTTGAGGTGCTTGCGGATCGCGGCGTTGACCGCGTCGACGGTCAGCGCCTTGAATTTCGCGTCGAGGTCGGTGGAGAACTGCATGCTGCGGCCATAGAACAGATTGCTGGCGAGCGCTGAGGCGATCGCCGGGTCGGAGGCGCGGGCCTGTTCGCGCTGGGTCAGCAAGCCGGAGACCGCATCGCGCAGTTCGTCGGCGCCGACGCCGTCCTCGATGAGGCGTGCGAGTTCCTCGCGCATCGCGCGCTCGACCTGGTCCAGGTTCTGCGGCGCGGCGATCGCTTCGATCGACCAGTTGCCGGCGTCGTCGCGGCCGCTGCGGCTGCTGTCGGCGTCGAGGTCGCTGCCGACCCCGTAGCTCAGGCCGTCCCGCTGGCGGATGCGGTCGCCCAGGCGCGACTTGATGGTGCCGCCGCCGAGGATGTAGTTGGCCGCAACCAGCGCCGGGAAGTCCGGGTCGGTGTCCTTCAGCGACAGGTTGGCGCGCGCCAGCAACACGCCGTTGGGTTTGTCCGGGGTGTCGAAGCGGCGGCGCTCGGCGGCGACCGCGGTGTAGCGGGTGTCGATCGGTGCGAACGCGTGCTTCGGGCGCCAGTCGGCGAACAGCTCGCGCAGCTGGTGCTTCAGCGCGGCGGGATCGAAATCGCCGACCACGCTGATCTGGCCTTCGGCGCTGCCGTACAGGTCGCGGTGATAGGCGCGCACGTCGTCGAGCTTGAGCGCCTTGAGCGCCGCCAGCGACTCGTCCAGGTCCATCGCATGCAGCGGATGCCCGGCCGGCCAGGGATCGAAATGCCGGGCCATGGCGATGCCGGCGACGCTGCCGGGTTCCTGGCGCGAGGCTTCCAGGCCGGTGATCGCCTGCAGGCGGTATTGCTCGAATTCCCGCTCCGGATAGGTCGGTGTACGCAGCACCCTGGCTGCCAGCGCGAGCGCTTCGCCGAGTTGCTCGCGGCGCGTGGTCAGCTCGATCCGCGCCGACTGCAGGCTGCCGCTGATGCGCGCGCTGGTTTTGAGCGCTTCGAAGCGTTCGTCGATCTGCTGGCGGGTCAGGCCTTCGCTGCCGCGCATCAGCAGGGCGCCGGCGATGCTGCCGGCGACTTCGCGGTTCCTGAGTGCGGCGAGATCGGCGAAATTGAACGAGGCCGAGACGGTGACGGTGCCGCCGCGGGTTTTCTTCGGCAACAGAGCCAGCTTGAGGCCGCTGCCGACGCCGGTGTCGATCGCGACCGTTTCGGTGCGCGCCTGGATGTTGGCCGGGGTCGGGTCGAAGTGTTCGCCGGCTTCGATCGCGGTCTTGCCGGTATAGCCCTGCAGCACCGTGGCGGCGCTCGGCGCGGCCGGAATCTCGACCCGCTGCGGCGCGTCGGTCGGGACGAAGCGGCCGAAGGTGCGGTTGCTCGGGATCAGGTAGCGACGGGCGACGCGATTGACGTCGTCGGCGCCGACTTTCTCGAGTGCGTCGCGGTAGTGGAAGTACAAACGCCAGTCGCCGGCGACGACCGCGTCCGACAGGCCCATCGCGACGCCGGAGACGTTGGTGTAGGCCAGTTCGAAGCCATTGCGCAGGCGTTGCTTGGCCGCTTCGACTTCGGCCGCGGTCACCGGCTGGCGTTCGATCTGTTCGAGCTGGGCGAGCAACACCTGCTCGGCCTTGGCCGCATCGCCGTCCTTCGGCACCGCGGCGAGCGCGCTGAACAGACCCGGGTCCCGGCGCTGCTCGCTGCTGCCGCCGACGCTCGCGGCCAGGCCGCTATCGACCAGGGCCTTGTGCAGACGGCCACCCGGCACGTGGCCGAGCACCTCGTCGAGCACGCCGAGCGCGGCAGCGTCGGCATGAGTGCCGGCGGGCACGTGGTAGGCCGCCATCAGCAGGCGGATGTCGCCCACCCGGCGCACGGTGACTTCGCGCTCGCCGTCCTGGGCCGGGTCGAGGGTGTAGAACCGGCGCATCGGCCCGGATGGCTTGGTCAGCGGGCCGAAGTGGCGCGCGACCGCGTTCAAGGTCGCGGCGGGGTCGAGCCGGCCGGCTAGCACCAGGGTGGCGTTGTCGGGCCGGTACCAGGCGCGGTAATAGGCCTGCAGGCGTTCGATCGGCACGTTCTCGACGTCGCTGCGCGCGCCGATGGTGCTGTTGCCGTAGTGGTGCCACAGGTAGGCGGTCGAGCGCACGCGCTGCATCAGCGCCGCGACCGGGCTGTTCTCGCCGCTTTCCATCTCGTTGCGGACCACGGTCATTTCGCTGTCGAGGTCCTTCCGGGCGATGTCCGAATGCAGCATGCGATCGGCTTCCAGGCCGAGCAGCCAGTCCAGGGTGGCGTCGTTGGCCGGGAACGAAGCGAAGTAGTTGGTGCGGTCGAGCGAGGTCTCGGCGTTGAAGCCGATGCCGCGCTTCTTCATTTCGGCCGGGATGTCGCGGTGACGCGGCGTGCCCTTGAACAGCAAATGTTCGAGCAGGTGAGCCATCCCGGTCTCGCCGTAGTTTTCCTGCAGCGAGCCCACCGCGTAGATCAGGTTGACCGTCACCGTGGGCTGGCTGGCATCGGGAAACAGCAGCACGCGCAGGCCGTTGCCCAGGCGGTATTCGCAGATGCCCTCGACGCAGGGGCCGGCGCTGACCCCGGCCGGCGGCTTCGGCGATTCGGCCCGGGCCGACGGCAGGGCCAGCGTGAGGACGAGGGCGAGCGAGGCGAGCGGGGCAAGGCGGGTGCGGTAGCGGGGCATGTGAGTCCTGATGGGTCCGATGGCGCTGGAGTGCCGAATGTTTCATGCGCGCTCTGTGAGCGCCGGGTGCAATAGACGAAGATAGCGGCCGATCACCCTAGCGCCTGCGTGCGGCCCCATGAACCCGACGTTCAGTCCGACCCCAGATTCACACGCCGGCCCGAGCGCGGAAACAGCCGCCGCCGGCCTGCCGGTGTTGTACGCCGACGAGACGATCGCAGTCATCGACAAGCCGGCGGGACTGATGGTTCACGACAGCGCGCTTGCGCGCGGCGAGACCGACTTCGCTGCCGACCGCCTGCGCGAGCAGTTCGGCCGGCCGATCTTCCTGGTCCATCGCCTAGACCGGGCCACCAGCGGCTGCCTGTTGCTGGCCTTCGACCGCGAAGCGGCCTCGACCCTGGGCAAGGTGCTGATGTCGCGCGAGGTCGAGAAGGATTACCTGGCGGTGTGCCGCGGCTGGCCCGCCGAGGACGCGTTCGAGGTCGATCACGACCTCGACGGCGGCCCCGGCAAGCCGGTCAAGAAGCCGGCGCTGACCCGCTTCCGCTGCCTGGGACGAACCGAGCTGGCCCTGCCCTCGGCGGGCTTCGAGACCTCGCGCTACGCCCTGCTGCTGGCGCAGCCGCAGACTGGGCGCTTCCGTCAGATCCGCCGCCACCTCAAGCATCTGTCGCATCACCTGATCGGCGACACCAGCCACGGCGACGGCCGCCACAACCGCAGTTTCCGCATGCTCGGCATCCATCGCATGTTGCTGCACGCGCAGCGGCTGGCCTTCCTGCATCCGCTCAGCGGCGAACGCATCGTCGCGGTGGCGCCGCCGGACCGGGAGTTCGCCAAGGCGCTGGCGCTGTTCGAGACCCCGCTCAGCGCTTGAGTGCGGGCGCCTTTCCCCCTTTGACAAAGAGGGGCAGGGGGACGCTCCTGTGCCTTGGCGACGAAGCCGGCTCAGCCGCCCGTCGCAGGCTGGGGCGGGCTCGGCGGCGCCGGCGGTGCATAAGGCGCCGGTGCAGTCTTGTCGTCGCCATCGACGATGTCCCTGACCTCGTCGCGCAGCTCGCGCTGCATGCGCTCGAACATGCCTTTCATCAGCGGCTGCATTTCCTGCATGGTCCGGCCCATCGCCTGCGGCATCTTTTCCATGATGCTGCGCCCGGCCGGGCTGCCGTAGAAATCGATGATCGCCTGCACTTCAGCGGCATCGAAGGTTTCGCCGTAGACCTTGCGGTAGATCGGCGCGACCGCCTTCCAGTCCAGCATCTGCTCGACCACGTTCATCTGCCGGGCCAGGCTGCGCTGGAGCGCTTCGCGTTGCTTGTCGTCGAGGCGGTCGCCGGCTTCGGCCTCGGCCATCATCTCGGCCGATTCGCGCATCTGCTTGAGCATCTCGCCCTTCATGCGCTCGTAGTTCATCGACTGCATGAGCCGGTCGATCTGCGCGTCGCTCGGACGGGCGGCGAAGGCCGGCGCCGCGCATAGCGCGGTGCTCAGCAACACGACGGACAGGCCGCGGGAGAGCTGGATCATGGGGGTCTTCCTTGAAGGGGGACGGCATCGTCCG
The DNA here is from genome assembly GCF_051217035.1 of Lysobacter sp. 1R34A. Classification (NCBI taxonomy): domain Bacteria; kingdom Pseudomonadati; phylum Pseudomonadota; class Gammaproteobacteria; order Lysobacterales; family Lysobacteraceae; genus Lysobacter; species Lysobacter sp. 1R34A. Next base: position 17,631 of record NZ_JBPKJP010000049.1, on the reverse strand, counting down.
TGGGGACGCCGGCCGTCGATGCGGCGGGCAGGGTGGATTCGATCGGGTTCGCCCGGACGCCGGGCGATCAGGGGCGGCGCTCGTACTGCCTGTAGACCGGGCGCGCGGCGGCGTTGGAGGCGGCGTTGAGCAGGTCCTGCAGGAAGGCGTCGCGCAGCACCTGCTTCGGCGTGCCCGAGCCGTTGCCGCCGATCCCGTAACCTTGCCGGCTCATCTGTTGCAGCGCGCGCCGGCCTTCCGGGGTGCGCGACAGTTCGGTCAGCGCCTGCAGCTCGGATGCGCTGAAGCCGCCATTGCTCTGTTCGAAACCGTCGCGGTCGTAGACGTTGCCGTAGGCGTCGCGGCCGTAGTGGCTGTCGTCGTAGCGGCGCTCGTCGCGGCCGTCGTCGTACTGGTTCGCGGCGCCGGCGGCGTTCTGCAACTGCTGCATGAAGCCGCTCTGCACGCCGGCGTACTTGCGCAGGATTTCCTGGTCGGTCGCATTCGCCGGCCGCCCGACCACGGCCTCGGCCATCGCCTGGGCCGACTGCAGGGTCTGCCGCTGCGCGCGCGGCGAGGCGACGGCGTCGACGTTGGCCGGGTCGATGTAGCCGCTTTGCGCCAGGGCCGGCGCGGCGGCGAACATCGCGGTAAACATCAGCGCGGCGAGCGGGGTTGCGGCGAGCGGGCGGGGCTGGCGCTGCTGCATCGGACTTCCTCCTTGGACCGGTCCGGGCATGGTCCGCCTCGCCCGCGGCCGCGTCAACGCTGGCCGCCACAGCCGCCCGCCGCGGTCAAGCCCGGCGGCAGCCGCGCCTCGCACCCGGGGCCGTCAATGCCGCGTAATGGACGCGACCGCGCGCCGGTCTACAATCGCCGGCGGAGGAGAGCATGGTGGATCTGTCGATCACGATTCCCGAACAGGAATTGGTCGAGCGCTTCGTGCGTTCGACCGGTCCTGGCGGGCAAAACGTAAACAAGGTCGCGACTGCGGTGGAACTGCGCTTCGATATCGCGCAGTCGCCGTCGTTGCCCGAGGCCGTGCGCGAGCGTTTGCTGAGCAAGCGCGACCGGCGCGTGACCACCGAGGGCGTGCTGGTGATCAGCGCGCAGCGTTTCCGCACCCAGGAACGCAACCGCGAGGACGCCCGCGAGCGCCTGGCCGCCTTCGTCGACAGCGGCCTGCGCGCGCCCAAGCCGCGCATCGCCACCAAGCCCAGCCGTGCTTCCAAGGAACGCCGCCTCGGCGCCAAGCGCGAACGCAGCTCGACCAAGCGCGGTCGTTCGCAAAGCAATTGGGACTGACGGAGCCCGCATGCAGCAGCCAGCCCGCGACGACATCGTCCTGACCTTGCCGCCGAACGTGCCGCAAGTGCGCTTCAACCGTTTCACCCGATGGATCGGCCGCACCATCCTGCGGCTCGGCGGCTGGCGCATGGTCGGCGCCTTTCCCGACATTCCGCGCGCGGTACTGATCGGCGCACCGCATTCCTCGAACTGGGACGGCGTCTGGGGGTTCGCGGCGAAGGCGGCGATGGGCCTGGACGTGAAAGTCCTCGGCAAGGACTCGCTGTTCCGGGTGCCGCTGCTCGGCGGCCTGCTGCGTTCGCTCGGGGTGATCCCGGTCAACCGCAGCGCCGCGCACGGCGTGATCGAGCAGGCCGCGGCGATGATCCGCGCCCAGGAGCATTTCTGGTTCGGCCTCGCTCCCGAAGGCACGCGCAAGGTGGTCGAGCGCTGGAAGGCGGGGTTCTGGAAGATCGCCAAGGCCGCCGACGTGCCGGTGGTGCCGGCGTATTTCCACTACCCCGACAGGATCATCGGCATCGGCGAGGCGTTCCACCTCGGCGAGGACATGGAGGCCGACATGCGCCGCATCCGCGACTGGTACAAGCCCTGGCAGGGCAAGCACCACGGCACGAGCTGACCGATCGGTCTGATCCGAGTCGAGCCGGCCGGCCGCGCCGGCTCCCGGCGTTGCGTGCGTGCGGGCGGGCGGCCCGGACGTTACTTGCGCGGACGGCCCGCGCGCTTGCCGCCGGCCGGCCCGCCGTGGCCGGCGCTGTCGCTTTGTTCCAGCTGCAGGCGCAGGTCGTTCAAGGTCGAGACGATGTGGGCGCACAGCAGGTCGGCCACGCGCGCGGAGTCGCGCGCCAGCCAGGCGTCGAGGATTTCGTGATGCTCGCTGCTGGCCCGGGCCTCGCGGCCTTCGGGCTCCAGGTGCTTGCGCACGTAGCGTTCGGCCAGCACCTGCAGGCGTTCGACCAGCTGGGTGGTGACATGCCGTCCGCCCGGCCGCACCAGCGACAGATGGAAGGTGCGGTTGTAGCGCACCGCGTTGTGGATGTCGGTCTTCGAGGCGGTTTCCAACGCGGCCAGCGCGGCCGCGGCGGTCTTGCGTGCCTCCTCGCCGGCTTCCAGGCAGGCATGCGCGGCGGCGTCGGGCTCGATCTTCAGGCGCAGCGCGAACACTTCCTCGGCCTCGCCGGCGGTCATCGCCGGGACGAAGAAACCGCGGTTCGGGTGCGAGCTCAACAAGCCCTGCTGTTCCAGCCGGCCGAGCGCTTCGCGCAGCGGGATCTTGCTGATGCCGAGCTCCTCGGCGAGCAGTTCCTGGCGGATCGGCGCGAGCGGCGGAATCTGGGTCGACAGAATGCGTTCGCGGACCACTTCGAAGGCTTGGTCGGACAACGAACGGGGGACGATGCTCATGCGTTCAGTCTACCCAACCGCCGGCGCCCGCGGCCTCTCCGCGGCGAGCCGCGCACCGCTGCAGCGCGGTCGTGGCGTCGCTGTGCAGAGGATCGGTTCGGGAAGGAGAGCGGACGCGGCGAGCACGCGGGACGCATGGCGGTGGGCGAGGGCCGTTCGTCGGCGCGCACAGCCCTGACCAGCCGGTAATCGACTGCACGGACTGGCGTCACGGAATCGGCTGAAATTACTGGATACCGTATACGGTATACAAAATGGCCTGGCGACATGACAGGCGTGTGACCGGCACGGCAGGGGGCCGCCGGTGAACAGACTCGGGACCGATCGAAGGGGCAGGCCCAGGCCTGCGCCGCGAACCCGGCTGCCCGGCCGGAGGGGCAGCGCGAATGCGCGCCGAGCTCCGCGACGTCTGCCGCGCCCGCCCTGGATCCGCCGGCCGTTCCCGTCCCCCACGAACGTGCGCGATGCGCGCGTCCCGACCACCGAGCCAACCGAGCCAACCGAGCAAGGAGAGCCGCCCTCATCCACTCGTTCGATCGTCGATGACTTTCCGCAGTCCGGAACCACGGACCCGATCGCCAGGCCGCACGACGCCGCCGCATCGGGCCCGATGTCCAATCAAAGGAGAATGCGATGTCTTTTGCACCCAAACCGCGGACCACCCAGGTCCTGATGCTTGGCGCCGTCGTCACCGCCGCCAGTTTTCTCAGCTATGCCTTGCCCTGGGCCGCTTTGAACGGCGTCCCCGCCGCATCGAGCCCGGTACCGGCGTCCCTGTCGAGCGCGATCGCGGGCACGCCGTCGCCGCGCGCCGACTTCGCCATGAATCTCGCCGTCGGCACCGGCCCGCAGACCGCGGCCGCCCGCATCGCCGCAGTGCGCAAATCGCCGGCGACCGAACGGCAGATCTTCGGTGCGCACCAGCAGGACCGCGCCGCCGAGCCTTCGCTGCGCCTTCCCCACCAGCCGATGCTGCGCGAACGCGCCGACACCGAGTACGACCGCTTCGATGCGCGTCGCGACCTCCTGCAACGGCCCTCGCTCGCCAAGTTCAGCGCGCGCAGCCTGCAGGCGGCCGCGGCCGCCTGCGACGCCAGCCAGTTCGCCAGCCTCAGCGGCGATGCCCTGGTCGCCGCGGTCAAGAGCGCCGACACCGACTGCATCAACCAGTTGTTCGGCCTCAGCGGCGCCACCGCCTACGGCACCTTCCGCGAAGCGCAGATGGTGACGATCGCCAATGCCCTGGCCGCATCGGCGCGCGACTACGACGGCAGCAACGCCGGCAGCACCCTGCAACTGGTGATGTACCTGCGCGCCGGTTATTACGTGCAGTTCTACGACACCAGCGTCGGCGCGTACGGCGCACCGTTGAAGAGCGCGATCCGTCCGGCCCTCGACGCCTTCGCCGCGAATCCGAACTTCGGCCTGGTCAACGACGAACACGGCGAAACCCTGGCCGAGTTCGTCACCCTGATCGACAGCTCTACCGAGAACGCGCGTTACCTGTACGTGGTCAAGCGCCTGCTCGACAGCTACAACAGCAGCTATAACGCCTACTTCTGGATGAAGGTCGCGGTCAACAACGTCTACAACGTGACCTTCCGCGGCCACCAGGATGCGGCCTTCCGCGCCGCGGTGCAGGCCGACCCCTCGGTCGTCGAGACGATGTACAGCTTCGCCGACAGGCACTTCGCGATGCTGGGCCAGGCCGACGACTACCTGGTGTCCAACGCCGGCCGCGAGATCGGCCGTTTCCTGCAGTACACCGGCAACGTCAAGAGCATCGCCCAGGCGCGCGCCAAGACCCTGCTCGAGCGTTCCTCGGTGTCGGGACCGACCGCGCGCCTGTGGGTCGGCATCGGCGAAATGGTCGACTACTACGACAAGGCCAACTGCAGCTATTACAGCCTGTGCGATTTCACCGCCCGGGTCGAAGCGGCGGCCCTGCCGATCCGCCACACCTGCAGTCCGACCCTGCGCCTGCGCGCGCAGGCGATGACCGCGGCGCAACTGGCCGACACCTGCGCGATCGTGGCCGGCGAGGAAACCTATTTCCATCGCACCCTGGCCACCGGCGGCGTGCCGGTCGCCGACGACCGGAACGCGGCGCTGGAAATGGTGGTGTTCGACAGCAGCACCGATTACGGCACCTACGCGGGCGCGATCTTCGGCATCGACACCAACAACGGCGGCATGTACCTGGAAGGCAACCCGGCTACCGTCGGCAACCAGGCGCGTTTCATCGCCTACGAGGCCGAGTGGATGCGTCCGCAGACCTTCGAGATCTGGAACCTGACTCACGAGTACATCCATTACCTCGACGGCCGCTTCAACATGTACGGCGACTTCAACGCGGCGATGAAGCAAAAGACCGTCTGGTGGGTCGAGGGCTTCGCCGAATACATGTCGTTCTCGTACCGCAACCTAGTCAACACCGCGGCGCAGGGCGAGGCCGCGCGCGGCACCTACGCGCTCAGCCGGGTCTACCAGAACGACTACAACAGCGGCCAGAACCTGGTCTACCGCTGGGGCTATCTGGCGGTGCGTTTCATGTTCGAGCAGCGCCGCAGCGAAGTGAACAGCATCCTGGGCTACTTCCGTCCCGGCAATTACACCGGCTACGCCGCCTACATGGGAAGCATCGGCAGCAACAACGACGCGGCCTTCCGGGCCTGGCTGCCCTGCGTCGCCACGCCGGACGGCCCCGGTTGCGGCGGCACGCCGAACCAGTCGCCGGTGGCCGGGTTCGGCCACACCGCGAACGGCTTGACGGTGAGCTTCAGCGATTCGTCCTCCGACCCCGACGGCAGCATCGCCTCGCGCGCCTGGAGCTTCGGAGACGGTACCGGTTCGACCGCCACGAACCCGAGCAAGACCTACGCCGCCGCGGGCACCTACACCGTGCAGCTCACGGTCACCGACAACCGCGGCGCGACCGCGACCACCCGCAAATCGGTGACGGTCACCGGGGGCACCGCGAACACCCCGCCGGTGGCGGCGTTCACCACGCGGGTCGATGGCCTGAAGGTGAGCTTCGCCGACGGCTCCTCGGATGCCGACGGCAGCATCGTCGCGCGCGCATGGAACTTCGGAGACGGCACCGGCTCGACCGCCGCGAATCCGGTCAAGACCTACGCCGCGGCCGGGACCTATGCGGTGCAGTTGACCGTGACCGACAATCGCGGCGCGCGCACCACGCTCGCCAAGAGCGTCACCGTGAGCAGCGGCGGCAGCCTGCCGGAGTGCGGCGGCGCGGACCCGCGCGAGCTCGGCCGCAACTGCTCGCGCAGCAATCTGGCGGCCTCGGCCGACGGCTACGTGTATCTGTATCTGCAGGTGCCGCAGGGCACCACGCAGTTGCGCATCACCAGCTCCGGCGGCACCGGCAACGCCGACCTCTACGTCAACACGCTGGGCGCCTGGGCCACGCGCTCGGCGCACAACTATCGTTCGACCGCGAGCGGCAACACCGAAACGCTGACCGTCAACAACCCGCCGACCGGCTACGTGTTCGTCAGCCTGCACGGAGCGACCGCTTTCAGCGGCGTGCGCCTGAGCGTGCAGTACTGAGTTCGGTCCGAGCTCGGGGTGCGAGCTAGTGGTCCGGACTAGCCGTACGAGCCAGCGGTCCGAGCTGGCGGCCAACGCTAGCGGCAACGACGGCGGGGCGGGGGGCGCGAGCTCCCGCCCCGTTTCATTCGCGATCGCAGCTCAGCGATCGGACTGGCCGGTCGCGTAGTAATCGCCGCGCACGAACAGGTCGGGCTGGATCAGCTCGGTGAAGGCGCGCGCCTGCGGCGACAGATACTTGCCCTTGCGCACCACCACGCCGTAGCTGCGAGAAGGGAAATACTCGGCCAGCGAACGCGCCGACAGCCGCGCGCGGTCGGCGTCGGTCAGGCAGATCGCGGTGACGATGCTGATGCCGAGCCCCATCGCCACGTATTGCTTGATCACCTCCCAGCCGCCGACTTCGAGCGCGACCGTGTACGGCACCCGGTTCTGCTGGAACACCACGTCGACCATGCGGTAGGTGGTCAGCCGCTGCGGCGGCAGGATCAGGCCATAGGGACCGAGGTCCTGCAGGGTCAGGGTCTCGAGCTTGGCCAGCGGGTGGTCGCGCGGGGTGATCAGCATCGGCTCGAAGCGGTAGACCGGGGCGTAGCTGAGGTCGCCGGGCACATCGAGCATCGAGCCCACCGCCAGGTCGACCGCGTCCGAGCGCAGCAGGTCCAGGCCGCCGGCGCCGGTGACGTTATGCAGGGTCAGGCGGACCTCGGGATGGGCGGCGCGGAAGGCTTCGACGATCTTCGGCAGCAGATACAGGATGGTCGAACTGCCGGCGGCCACGTTGAGCTCGCCCGCATCCAGGCCGCGGATGCGCTCGCGGAAGCTGCCCTCCAGGGCGTCCAGGCCCTCGACCAGGGGCCGGGCCAGCTCGTACAGCGCCTCGCCCTCGCGGGTCAGGGCCAGGCGGCGGCCGCTGCGCTCGAGCAGGCGCACGCCCATCTCGCGTTCCAGCGCCTGAAGCTGAAGGGTGACGGCCGGCTGGCTCAGGTAGAGCGCCTCAGCAGCTCGTGAGACTGAGCCCAGGCGCGCAGTTTGGCAGAAGGCACGCAAGGGCTTGAGCCGATCACCTTTGTAAGCAAATCGCGGACTTAGGCCGCGTGTCGTGGCCACATGAGAACTACTTATAAGTTATTCAAATGATATGCATTGAAAAAACTTGATTGTCAAATACAAGACGCCAGCGCATGGTCTGGGCAACGGACCGGTTCGTCGGAACCGGTCCCCATCCCCCAGGAGTCGCACCAATGTCGGCAGTGATCTCGCAATGGCAGCAACCGCAACAGGAGCAACGTCAGCCGGGTGACGGCATCGAGCTCACGGCCAGCCTGGCCGGACAGGAGCAATTGCTGACCCCGGCCGCCCTCGAATTCCTCGCCGGGCTGCACCGCCGTTTCGAACCGGCGCGCCAGGCCCGCCTCGCCGCCCGCCGCGAGCGCCAGGCTTACTTCGATGCCGGCGGCTTGCCGGACTTCCGCGCCGACACCGCGGCGATCCGCAACGGCCACTGGCGGGTCGCGCCGCTGCCGACCGCCTTGCTCGACCGCCGAGTCGAGATCACCGGCCCCTGCGATCCGAAGATGGTGATCAACGCCCTCAACTCGGGCGCCAAGGTCTACATGGCCGACTTCGAGGACAGCACCGCGCCGACCTGGGCCAACCTGCTGACCGGCCAGCGTGCGCTCAGGAAGGCGGTCGCCGGCACCCTCGACTGGATGGCGCCGGACGGCTCCAAGCACTACACTCTCAAGCCCTTCGAGGAGCAGGCGGTGCTGATGGTGCGCCCGCGCGGCTGGCACCTCGACGAGAAGCATCTGCGCGTCGACGGCGCGCCGATCGCCGGCGGCCTGTTCGACCTGGGCCTGTTCGCCTTCCACAACGCCGCCGCGCTGGCCGCCAAGGACCGCGGCCCGTATTTCTACCTGCCCAAGCTGCAGTCGATGGAGGAAGCGCAGCTGTGGAACGAGGTGCTCGACCACGTCGAGCGTGCGCTGGGCCTGGCCGCCGGCCAGATCAAGGTCACGGTGTTGATCGAGACCCTGCCGGCGGTGTTCGAGATGGACGAAATCCTGCACGCGCTGCGCAGCCGCATCGCCGGCCTCAACTGCGGCCGCTGGGACTACGTGTTCTCCTATCTCAAGACCTTCCGCGCGCATCGCGACAAGGTCCTGCCGGAGCGCGGCCAGGTCACCATGACCCAGCCGTTCCTGCGCGCGTATTCGGAGCTGTTGATCCAGACCTGCCACAAGCGCGGCGCGCATGCGATGGGCGGCATGGCCGCGCAGATCCCGATCAGCGGCGACGAGGCCGCCAACGAAGCCGCGCTGGCCAAGGTGCGCGCCGACAAGCTGCGCGAAGTCACCGCCGGCCACGACGGCACCTGGGTCGCGCACCCGGCGCTGATCCCGCTGGCGATGCGCATCTTCGACGAGCGCATGCCGACTCCGCACCAGCAGCACGTGCTGCGCGACGACGTGCTGATCATCCGCGACGACCTGATCAAGCCGTCGTTCGGCACGATCACCCGCAGCGGCTTCGAAGGCAACGTCGAGGTCTGCGTGCGCTATCTCGCCGCCTGGCTCGAAGGCAACGGCTGCGTGCCGATCCACTGGCTGATGGAAGACGCCGCCACCGCCGAGATCGCCCGCACCCAGCTGTGGCAGTGGCTGCACGCCGACGGCCTGTTCCTCGACGACGGCACGCCGCTCGATTTCGCCCTGCTCGAACGCGCCCTGATCGGCCTGCCGAGCAAGCTCGCCGACCGCATGAAGCTGCCGGGCGGCAGCAAGCTCGACGAGGCCATCGCGATGCTCGACGCGCTGACTCACGCCGACACCCTGGAAGAGTTCCTGACCCTGCCCGCGTACCAGCGCATCGATTGAGTCGCAGCGCCTCCCTACCCCACGTCATACGACCCATACGCAAGGAATCGAAGTCATGAGCCACACCCTGCCGACCGCCGATCAACTCCGTGACGACTGGGCCAACAACCCGCGTTGGGCCGGCATCACCCGCCCGTATTCGGCCGAGGACGTGGTGCGCCTGCGCGGCACGGTGCCGGTCGAGCATTCGATCGCCAAGCTCGGCGCCAACAAACTGTGGAAGTCGCTGCATACCGAAGACTTCGTCAACGCGCTCGGCGCGCTCACCGGCAACCAGGCCATGCAGCAGGTCAAGGCCGGCCTCAAGGCGATCTATCTGTCGGGCTGGCAGGTCGCCGCCGACGCCAACATCGCCGGCGAGATGTATCCCGACCAGTCGCTGTACCCGGCCAACTCGGTGCCGCAGGTGGTGCGCCGGATCAACAACACCCTGCTGCGCGCCGACCAGATCCAGTGCTCGGAAGGCAGTGGCGAGGTCGACTTCCTGCAGCCGATCGTGGCCGACGCCGAAGCCGGCTTCGGCGGCGTGCTCAACGCCTTCGAGCTGATGAAGGGCATGATCGAGGCTGGCGCTTCGGGCGTGCATTTCGAAGACCAGCTCGCCTCGGTGAAGAAGTGCGGCCACATGGGCGGCAAGGTGCTGGTGCCGACCCGCGAAGCGGTCGAGAAGCTGGTCGCCGCGCGCCTGGCCGCCGATGTCATGGGCGTGCCGACGCTGATCGTCGCGCGCACCGACGCCGAAGCCGCCGACCTGCTGACCGCCGACATCGACCCCAACGACCAGCCCTTCACCACCGGCGAGCGCACCGTCGAAGGCTTCTACAAGACCCGCAACGGCCTCGACCAGGCGATCAGCCGCGGTCTGGCCTACGCGCCGTACGCCGACCTGGTGTGGTGCGAGACCGGCAAGCCCGACCTGGAATTCGCGCGCAAGTTCGCCGAGGCCATCCACGCCAAGTTCCCGGGCAAATTGCTGGCCTACAACTGCTCGCCGAGCTTCAACTGGAAGAAGAACCTCGACGACGCGACCATCGCCAAGTTCCAGAAAGAAATCGCCGGCTACGGCTACAAGTTCCAGTTCATCACCCTGGCCGGCTTCCACAGCCTCAACTACGGCATGTTCAACCTGGCCCACGGGTATGCGCGCCGCCAGATGAGCGCGTTCGTGGAACTGCAGGAGGCCGAGTTCGCCGCCGCCGAAAAGGGCTTCACCGCGGTCAAGCACCAGCGCGAGGTCGGCACCGGCTATTTCGACGCGGTGACCCAGACCATCCAGGGCAACCAGTCCTCGACCGTGGCGCTGAAGGGCTCGACCGAGGAAGAGCAGTTCCACGACCACAGCAAGGCCGCCGCCTGAGCCCTCGTCCGCAAGACGCGAGAGGATAGGGACGGGAGGGGCTCCGCAAGGAGCCCTTCTTCGTTCGAGGCCGCCGCCGCGCCGCTGGCCGCGGCGGTGTCGCGTTCCCGGGCCGGCGCGTCTGCGGGGAGGGCGCAGTCGTACGATCCCGTCTTGTGTGCCATCGCCCGGCGAGGGAGAACCCGACGGGTCCGGCTGGCGCCCGGACCGGCGACGCCGCATAGCCGATAAGTACTAGGTCGGTGCGCGGCCGGGCGAGGACGAGGCCGGCCGGTGCCGCATGAACAGGCGGCCGTGGCCTGAAGTCGATGCCGAACCAGGCGAAAATCCCCGACTGCGCGGTGTTTCCTTCGCGCAACGCCCGCGCGCGGCCGCCACGCGGCTGCAACGCATTGGCTGCGTAATGGCCGTGGATGCCGGCGCGGACTGGCCGTTTCGGCCCCAAACCCGCGTTAGCAGTTCAGACCAGATGCTATCCTGCTGGCGGAACCCCACAGGATGAGGGGTGTGGGGAGATCGGGATGAATCGCGACATGGCGGTGCCCTCGATGGGCCGCGAAACCGACAACTCGACAGCGACCGCGGCGCCAACGGACGTGGCGATGGCCGTGCTGACGCCCGGCGAATTCGAACTGTTCGCCGAGATCGGGCGGCCGCGCCGGGTCGAGGCCGGGCAGGTGCTGTTCCGTCGCGGCGAACTCGGCACCACCATGTTCGTGATCGCGCGCGGCGCGATCGTCCTGGACTTCGGCGACGACCTGGTCACCAAGCGCCTGGGCGTACGCGAGTTCTTCGGCGAGCTCGGCCTGCTGATCGGCGACCACGCCCGCAGCGCCGACGCGATCGCCGCCACCGACGGCCTGCTGGTGGAACTGCGGCACGAGGAGTTCCAGCGTCTGGTCGATCGCGACCCGTCCCTGGTCTCGTATTTCCTGCGCCGCGCGATCATGCGCGTGGTGCTCAACGAACAAAGCCTGATCCGGCGCCTGCGCCGCCGCAACCAGGACCTGGAAGCGGCGCTCGACAGCCTGTACGCGACCACCCACCAGCTCAACCAGACCGAAGAGCTGATCCGTACCGACGACCTGACCGGCCTGTACAACCGTCGCGGCCTGACCCTGCACCTGCAGGAAAGCCGCACCGTCGGCATGCCCGACGCGATGGGCCTGATCCTGATCGACTGCGACCGCTTCAAGCAGGTCAACGACGACCACGGTCATCTGGTCGGCGACCGCGTGCTGCAGAGCGTCGCCAACATCCTGCGTTCGGTGGCCGGCCCGGAGGACATCGCCTGCCGGCTCGGCGGCGACGAATTCTGCCTGCTGGTCGCGGCGTCGACGCGCCAGGACGTGATGCGCTTCGCCGACTTCATCGTCTCGACCGTGCACGGCCTGCTGCTGATCCCGCAATCGCCGCCGACGATCTGTCCGGTCAGCGTCGGCGCCTGCCTGGTCAGCGCGAAGCACGAATGGAACGACTGGTATGCGCACGCGGACGGCGCGCTGTACCAGGCCAAGCGGTTGGGCGGCAATCGCGTGCATTGGCAGGACGCGGAACTGACGTCGGCATGAGCCGCGTCGACAAGGATGCCGCCATGAACGACGCCCACCGACCCAACGCCGACGGGCCGCAATTGCGGACCCTGTTGCTGACCGACCTGTGCGATTCGACCACCCTGGTCGAACGCCTCGGCGACGGTCCGGCTGCATCCTTGTTCCGCGAGCACGACCGCTTGGTGCTGCAGTTGCAGCAGCGTTGGCGCGGCCGCCTGATCGACCGTTCCGACGGCTTGCTGCTGTTGTTCGAGCGGCCCATCGACGGGCTCGGTTTCGCCCTCGACTACGCCCGCGGCCTGCGCGAGCTCGGCGCGCCGCGCAAGCTGACCCTGCAGGCCCGCGCCGGCCTGCACGTCGGCGAAGTGCTGACCTGGCGCAACAGCGACGAGGCGGTGCAGGTCGGCGCCAAGCCGGTCGAGGTCGAAGGCCTGGCCAAGCCGATGGCCGGCCGGCTCATGGCGACCGCGCGTCCCGGCCAGATCCTGCTGTCGGCGATCGCCGAGCCGCTGGCGCATCGCGCCGCGCGCGAGCTCGGCGAACGCGGCCAGCAACTGCTGTGGAAATCGCACGGCCGCTGGCGCTTCAAGGGCGTGCCGGAAGCGCAGGAAATCTACGAGGTCGGCGAGCCCGGCATCGCGCCTTTGCGCGCGCCGCCGAACGGGCCCAAGGCCTGGCGCGACATTCCCCTGTGGCGGCGTCCGGCCGCGCTCGCCGCCGAGGTCGCCTTGCTCGCGATGGTCGGCACCGGGGTGTGGTTCGCGACCCGGCCGCAGCCGGCGATCGCCTTCAACCAGCGCGACTGGGTGGTGGTCGGCGACCTGCGCAACCTGACCGGACAGAGCGTGCTCGACGATTCGCTGGAACAAGCCTTCCGCATCAGCCTGGAGCAATCGCGCTACGTCAACGTGCTGTCCGACCTCAAGGCGCGCGACACCCTCGACCGCATGCAGCGCAAGGCCGACACCGTGCTCGACCGCGCGGTCGCCTCGGAGATCGCGCTGCGCGACGGCGCGCGCGCGGTGATCCTGCCGACGGTGGCCGAAGTCGGCGGGCGGGTGCGGGTGAGCGCCGAAGTGATCGATCCGCACACCCAGACCACGGTGTATGCCGAGTCGGCCGACGGCGTCGGTGCGGCCTCGGCGCTGACTTCGATCGACGAGGTCACCTCCGCGCTGCGCGGCAAGCTCGGCGAAGCGCTCAAAAGCATCGACAAGGATTCCGAGCCGCTGCCCAAGGTCGCGACCGGCAACCTCGATGCGCTGCGCGCCTATGCGCTCGGCACCAAGGCCTACGCCCATCGCCAGCTAGACGAGGCCCAGCAGTACTTCCAGCGCGCGGTCCAGATCGACCAGAAGTTCGCCCTGGCGCACATGGGCATCATGCGTGTCCATGTCAGCAACGCCGACAACGACAGCGCGCGGCCTTATCTGGAGCGCGCACAGGAGCTGCGCGACCACCTGACTCCGCGCGAGGCCCTGTACCTCGACGCGTGGGCGGCCGAGTTCGGCCCGCAGCCCTCGCTGCATGCGCCGGGCAAGTGGAAGCTGCTGGCGGGGGTGTACCCGGATTACTTCGCCGGGCGCTATCAATACGCCTGGTCGGAATTCCTCGCCAACCGCTTCGACAGCGCGCTGGCCGCGACCACGGCCGCGACCGCGCCGCAGGAACCGCTGCGCAACGTCGCCTTCGAGCTGGCCGGGCGCATCCACCTGTCGCAGGAGCGTTACGCCAAGGCTCTCGACGCGTTCAAGCAAGCCGAACTCAGCGGCCATTACGCGCCCAACCGCCGTCACGCCTCGGCGCTGGCGGCGATGCGCCGTTTCGACGAGGCCAACCGGATCCTCGACTCGCTGACCGAGCGTGGCCAGATCGCCGGCGGGAACCTGACCTACCAGTTCGAGCGCATCGCGGTGCCGCTGGACCAGGGCCAGTACGACAAGGCCGCCGAAATCGCGCGCGAAGCGGCGCGCGCCGCGCGCGGCGCCGCGGTCGTGGTGCGTCACCCGCTGCGCTTCACCGAATTGATGGTGCGCAGCGCGTCCGGCAAGGATCGGCCGAGCTCGGCCGAGATCGAGCTGTTCGCCGATGCGGTGCTGGCCGACGCCGGCAAGCCCGACAGCGCCGACCAGGACGATCTGACCTTGAGTGCGCTGGCCGCGGTGCGCCTGGCCCAGCGCCAGGGCGACCGCGCTCTGGCCGAGCGCCTGTTGCCGCGCGTGGTCAAGGCGGTCAACACCAGCGGCAGCCCCGTGTCGCGCAAGTTGCTGCAGGTCGCGCGCGCCGAGCAACTGCGCCTGGCCGGCAAGCCCGAGGAGGCGATCCGCGAATTGCGCGGGCTCGGCGACGGCAGCGAACCCTTCCAGGCCCACGTCGCCTTGCGCGATGCATTGCTCGCGGCCGGCCGCGAGGACGAGGCGGCCGTCGAAACCCGCTGGATCGCCACCCATCGCGGCCGCGCCTACGGCGATCCGGCCGGCGCCCAGGTGTATCTGGCGATGAACGTCGCCGATGCTTCGGCGGCGCAGCGCGAGTTGGCGAAAGCCACCGCCGCGGTCGAGCCCGGCGGCTGACGCGCACGGCGGCGCCGTCCTGCGCAGGCGCGCAGGACGGTCGATTCGACCGGATCTTGCGAGCGAGACGATCGCTCGGCGCGACGGCTGGCCCCCTGCCCGCCGCCGCGCCCGGGTTCAGGCCAGGGTGCCGCCGGAGCCGCCGCCGAAGCTGGCCTGGACCTGGCCGACTTCGAGCATGAACACCACCGTATGCGCACCGGCCGCGGTCAGGCTGCCGCGCAGTTCGTCGCGCGCGGCCTGCACTTCTTCCTTGCTGGCCAGCGAGGTGACCCGCAGGCAGCTGGCGCCGGCCAGTGCGGCCTGGGTCTGCTGCGGCGCGAGGCCGAGGCTGTTTTGCAATGCGGCGCCGGGGTCCTTGGCGAATTCAGTGCGGAACTTGTCGTCCGAGCTGAGCAGATCGAGCAGGCGGTCGGCGACCTCGGGTGCCAGCGGCGGGTGCCCGTTCTTGTGGTTGTTGTCGATAGACATCTGTTTCCCCTTGTGAAGACCCGTTGCGGGCCTGTCTGCGGCCGAATTTATCGCTGTTGGGGAGCGGCGAACAGCAGCCGCTCACCCGCGTAGCACGCAAAAACGCCCAACCGCCGGCCATTCGGCGCCCCGTGCGGCGCCGATCCAGGCGTTCAGGGCGCTAATCGCCGTGCTTGTTCAGCTGTCTCGTTCAGTTGCGACGCGCGCGCTGGAACGGCTTGCGGGCGATGGGCATGATACGGAGCCCGCATGACCGGCCGGCGGCGATCCGCTCGCCGCGCCCGTCGCCGCCCAGGAACCCTCGATGCGCATCCGCCGCTGCTCCGTGCTTTTCTTCGAGCCGCGCGAGCAGGTCGCCTTCGATCTGTCCTCGCTGCTGTCCGGCGGCGCCGGCTTGGCGCGGCAGTTGCGCTGGCTCGCGCTCGCCGCCCATCTCGACGGCGAGATCGAGGTCGACGCGGAGCAGCGCGAACTGCTCGGCCGGCTGAGCCCGGGCGACTGGGTCGACGCGAGCGCGCTGAGCGCGGCCGACGGCGAGGTGCTGACGCACTTGCTCGACATCGGCCTGGTGCTGTGCGATGCCGCCGATGCCAGTGCGCCGCGCATCGCCTATCGCGAGCGCGACGAACGCCTGCGCAGCGGCCATTGGTTTGCGCCGGCGGCGATGCTGCACCGCCTCGCGCGCTGGCAGGGCCTGGACGCCGTCGCCGCGATGGACGCCAGCGAGCTGCATACCGCAACCGACTTGCGTCGCAAGCTCGGCGCGCCGCCGCCGCCGGTGCTGGAACGCGGTCCGGCCGAGCGGCGCATCGGCTTGCCGCGCACCGCCGGCAACGCCTTCGATGCGCTGCTCGCGCGGCGTTCCACCTGCCGCAACTTCGATGCCGCGCGCCCGCTGTCGCAGGCCGTGTTCGCGCACATGCTGCAGCGGGTGTTCGCCGCGCAGGCCCTGGTCAAGGTGCAGGACGACACCGTCTTCCTGAAGAAACATTCGCCGTCCGGCGGCGGCCTGCACCCCACCGAGGCCTATCTGATCGTGCAGCGCGTCGACGGCGTCGCGCCCGGGCTGTATCACTACCACGCGCTCGATCACGCGCTCGAACCCCTGCCCGCACCGCAGGCGCCGTTGAGCGAATTCGCTTTGTGCGCCCTGGCCGGGCAGCACTGGTTCGCCGACGCCCCGGCGATGGCGGTGCTGACGCCGCGCTACGCGCGCAGCTTCTGGAAATACCGCCAGCACGCCAAGGCCTATCGCGCGCTGGTGCTCGACAGCGGCCATCTGTCGCAGACGCTGTACCTCAGCGCGACCGAACTCGGGCTCGGTGCGTTCGTGACCTCGGCGATCAACGAGGCCGACATCGAGCAGGCTTTCGGCCTCGACCCGCTGGTCGAAGGGCCGCTGGCGATCTGCGGCTTCGGCTGGCGCGGCGAGCGCATGGCCAACACCGAATTCGACCCGGCCGGTGCGGTCTGGGGCGAGGGCGCCTCGCCCGTTCGCTGAGGCGCTGCAACGCAGCGTGCCAGCCGGCGGCGCGACGCCTGCCGTCGAGCGATGTCATCCTGAGGCCTTCGCATCCATCGAGAGGCGCGACGCCATGTGGCCCGACCGGCGTATCCAGGACTTGTTCGGCATCGAGCTGCCGATCGTGCAGGCGCCGATGGCCGGCCCGACCCTCGCCGAGATGGTGATCGGCGCCGCCCAGGCCGGCGCGCTGGGCTCGCTGCCCTGCGCCCTGCTCGGCGTCGAACAGGCGCATGAGCAGTGCCGCTTGATCCGCGCCGCGAGCGACCGGCCGCTCAACCTCAACTTCTTCTGCCATCGTCCGCCGCCGCCCGATCCCGCGCGCGAATCGGCCTGGCGCGAGCGCCTGGCCGGGTATTACCGCGAGTTCGGCCTGGACCCGGCGATGCCGGTGCCGGCCTCGAACCGCAGTCCGTTCGACGAGGCCTACTGCGAACTCGTCGAAACGGTGAGGCCCGAAGTGGTCAGTTTTCACTTCGGCCTGCCCGAGCCGCGCCTGCTCGAGCGCGTCCGCGCCGCCGGCGCGCGCATCGTGTCCTCGGCGACCACCGTCGCCGAAGCGCGCTGGCTGGAAGCGCACGGCTGCGACGCGATCATCGCCCAGGGCGCCGAGGCCGGCGGCCATCGCGGCTTGTTCCTCGGCGCGGACGACGAGGTCTCGACCCAGGTCGGCCTGTTCGCATTGTTGCCGCAGGTGGTCGATGCGGTGCGGGTGCCGGTGATCGCCGCCGGCGGCATCGGCGATGCGCGCGGCATCGTCGCCGCGTTCGCGCTCGGCGCGGCCGCGGTGCAGATCGGCACCGCGTATCTGTTCTGCCCGGAGGCGAAGTTGTCGCCGCTGCACCGTCAGGCCTTGCAGGACGCGCGCGACGACCAGACCGCGCTGACCAACCTGTTCACCGGCCGTCCGGCGCGCGGCATCGTCAACCGCCTGATGCGCGAGCTCGGGCCGATGTCGGCGCTGGCGCCGGCGTTCCCGCTCGCCGGCGGCGCGCTCGCGCCCCTGCGCGCGCAG
>NZ_JBPKJP010000048.1:0-30905 GCF_051217035.1 Lysobacter sp. 1R34A | reverse complement strand
CTGAGCGGCGACCGCGAGGGCGCCGTCGCCGCGCTCGACCGCGCGCTGGGCCTGACCCCCGAGGACGCCCAGCTGCACCTGGAACGCGCCGGCGCGCTGCTCGACGGCCGCCAGCTCGACGAGGCCCAGGCCGCGCTCGCCACCGCGATCGGGCTCGACCCCAATCAGTTTCCGGCCTACATCGTCAAAGCCCATCTCGCGATCGCACGCGGCGACCTCGACGAAGCCGAGCGGCTCGGCCGCACCGCCTCGCGCATCGCCCCGGGCCACCCGCAGGTCGCCGCCGTCGAAGGGTCGCTGGCGCTGCGCCGCGGCGACACCGACCGCGCCCTGGCGGTACTCAGCCACGCCGCCTCGCTGGCGCCGGACGACGCCCAGATCGTGCACGCGCTGGCTTTCGCCTACCTCGCCAAGGGCCATCTGGCCTTCGCCGAGCAGGCCTTCCTGACCCTCGCCGAGCGTCACCCCGATCAGCCCACCCTGCAGTTGATGATCGCCGACCTGATGCGCCGCCAGCAGCGCTTCGGCGAAGCCGCCGACCGGGTCGCCGCGGTGGCCGGGCGCGAAGACGCCGGCTTCGGCGTGCAGCGTTGGCTCGGCGAGCTGGAACTCGACGCCGGCCGTCCGGAGCGCGCGCTGCCGGCGCTGCGTTCGGCGCTGGCCATCGTTCCCGACGACCCGCGCACGCTCAACGCGATCATGGAAGCCTGGCGCCGCCTCGACGACATCGACGATGCGCGCCGCACGCTCGAGTCCGCGCTCGCCACCCACGCCGACCTGCCCAACCTGTGGCGCGCGCGCCTGGCCCTGGAACCGTTCGCCGAAGCCGGCGCGGTCGAGGTCATCGAACGCTGGCAGCAGGCCATGCCTGGGCACCTCGGCGCGCTGGAGGCGCGCGCGGCGGTGCACGATCAGGTCGGCGAACACGCCGAGGCCGAGGCCATCGCCCATCGGATCGTCGAGCTGCACCCGGGCGACGTGCGCGCCGAAATGCGCATCGTCCAGGGCCTGGCCGAGACCGATCCGGACGCCGCCGCCGAACGCATCGAACGCCTGATCAGCCTGGCGCCGGATCCGCTGGTCAAGCGCGAACTGCGCCAGTTGCTCGGCCGCGCCTTCGACCTGGCCGGCCAGCCCGAGGCCGCCGCCGCGACCTGGGCCGAACTGCACGCCGAGGTCGTCGACCAGCGCCTGCCGCGCAATACCATCAGCCGCCGCAACGGCGCCGAATGGCCGGCGTTGGCGCCGATCGCCGACGGCGCCCAGGGCGTGCTGCTGCTGTGGGGCGCGCCGGGTTCGCGGGTCGAACGCTTCGCCCAGATGCTGACCGCGGTCGGCGCGCCGCTGCTGGTCGATCGCTACGGCGAACAGCCGCCGACCGATCCGCTGCAGCGCTACGGCACGGTCGAAGAATTACTCGCCGGCACTCTCGACCCGGCCTTCCTGGTCAAGATGTACCGCGCCGCCTTGCCGGCGCGCGGCGCCGCCGAGGGCCCGGTGTTCGACTGGCTGCTGTGGTGGGACAACGCCCTGTTGCGCGCGCTGCGTCCGTATCTGCCGCAGGCGATGATGCTGATCGCGGTGCGCGACCCGCGCGACATGCTGCTCGACTGGCTGGCCTTCGGCAGCACCACGCCGTACGCGCTGGAAACGCCCGAGGCCGGCGCGCGCTGGCTGGCCCAGACCCTGGACCAGGTCGCCGACCTGCACGAGCACGATCTGTTCCCGCACAACCTGGTCAAGCTCGACGAGATCCTCGACGACCCGGGCGCGCTCGCCCAGGCGGTCGCCGACACCTTGCGCATCCAGGTGTCGCTGCCGAACGATCTGTCGCTCGGCGGCGCGCGCCTGGCGCCCGGTCGCTGGCGCCAGTACACCGGCCCGCTCGGCGAGGCCTTCGCCCTGCTCAAGCCGGTCGCGCGCCGCCTGGGTTATCCGGAAAACTGAGCCGCCTATCCACGCACCGACGGCGCGCCCGCCGCGCCGTCGCTCCAGGAGCCCGACATGCGTATCCACAGCAACAGTTTCGAGCACGGCCGGCGCCTGCCGGCCGAATTCGCCGCCGGCCAGGCCACCGCCGACGGGGTCGGCTTCGCCGCCAACCGCAATCCGCACCTGGCCTGGGACGGCGTGCCGGCGGGCACCCGTTCGTTCGCCTTGCTGTGCATCGACCCGGACGCACCGACCGTGCCGGAGATGGTCGACCGCGACGACGTGCAGATCCCGGTCGATCAGGTGCGCGGCGATTTCTTCCACTGGGCGATGATCGATATCCCTGCCGCCGTCACCGAGATCGCCGCGGGCAGCTGCAGCGACGGCGTGACCGCGCACGGCAAGCAAAACCCGGCCGGTCCGGCCGGATCGCGCCAGGGCATCAACGACTACACCGGCTGGTTCGCCGCCAATCCGGACATGGCCGGCGACTGGTACGGCTACGACGGCGCCTTTCCGCCGCCGAACGACCTGCGCCTGCACCGCTATTTCTTCCGCGTCTTCGCCCTCGACGTCGAGCGTCTCGAGGTCGGTCCGCGCTTCACCGCCGGCGAAGTGCTGTACGCGATGCAGGGCCATGTGCTCGGCCAGGCCACGACCTATGCGACGTATGCGCTGAATCCGGCGGTTGCCGGCTGATCGACGGCGGCGCACGGCCTCGCCGTTGCGAGCGCGCACCGCGATTGCGGGCGCGCTGTCGGTTGCCCTAGAGTCCGCCGAGGGATTCCGCTTCGGGACCGACAGGGGAGCACGATCGACATGGACGACAACCCGTATCACGCACCGCAGACCGCGGTGCAGTTGGACGAGCGCATGGCGAAGTTGGAGGCGGCGAGCTTCCTCCGGCGCTTCTTCAACTACCTCATCGATTTCGTCGCCTGCTATGCGATCGGCTTCGTGATCGCCTTCGCGTTCGCCTTGTTCGGCGGGGAAGGCGCGCTGGCCGCGATGGACGAACCGAACCTCCTGCGCGACTACGCCATCGGCATCGGCTTGATGTTGGCCTACTACATCCCGCTCGAAGGCATGTTCGGCGTCACCGTCGGCAAGCTCATCACCGGCACCCGCGTGGTCGACGAACAGGGGCGACCGCCGGGTTGGGGTCAGGTGATCGGGCGCACCTTCGCGCGCCTGATCCCGCTCGAGCCGTTCTCGGTGCTGTTCTCGGACAGCCGCCGCCCGGCCGGCTGGCACGACCGCCTGCCGAAGACCCTGGTGGTGCGGACGCGCTGAACCCAGCGCGTCCGCGACAGCGCTTACGACTTCGGCGGCGGCACCAGTTCGCTCTCGACCACCATGTCGAGCACGTAGGCCACCGACGAGGCGTCGGCCGGCGGGTTCTTGATGTCGAACTTCTTGACCCGCACGACGTTGCGCACGCCGGCTTCGTGCTTGTAGCCCTCGATGTCCTGGTACAGGAACTGCCACTCGCCCGGCGCCTGCGAGACGCCGTTGGCGTCGTAGCTGCGCTCGCGCACCCACAGGCACTGGTGCTTGGGCATCAGCGGATGCGGGCAGGTGCGGCGCTGCGCGTCGACTTCGAAGAACATCGTGGTGCCTGCGCTGCCGTAGCGGGTTTCCGCGGTCGGTTCGCCACTGAGGCTCAGCTTGCTACCCGAAGCGGTCGTCAACAGCAGGCGCGGCTGCGGCGCCTGGCCTTCGATGGCGAATTTCGCGTTGCCTTCGAGCTGCCTGGCGATCTCGCTGTCCATCTGCATCAGGCGCTGGTCCTGGCAGGCCATCAAGGTGGTCTGGAACTGCTTGACCTCGATGCGGTCGCCCTTGAGCGCGTACATCGCGCCGACATGGTTGCAGCCGCCCGACACGCCGAGGCGGTCCTTGACGAAACTCAGCTGCAGGCCGTACTTGCCCTCGCGCTGCAGCGCGGCGATCGGCTTGCCGGCGCTGTCGGTGGCCGAGTCGAGTTTCCACTTGTAGCCGCCCAGGTCGATGGCGGAAGTCGCCGGCGCGGCATCGGCCGGCGCGGCGCTGTCCTGGGTGGGCTTGGCGGTGTCGCCGTTGCCGGTGCTGTGGGAAGGCGCGGCGCAGGCGGCGAGCAGGGCGAGCGACAGCGCGGCGGCGGACAAAACGAGGGGGCGGGTGATAGTCATGGGGCGGGATGATCCAATGTTGGCTGCGAAGACAGGATCAACGGCCGCGCGCGGGCCATGGGGTTGGCCGCGTTCAGCCGCGGGTCGGGCAGGCCGGTCATTGAGCGACGGTCCACCCGCGCTGCTGTGCGCCTCGCCCGGCTCCGGCATCCAGGGGCGCCGGCAGCGCGCGGCCGCCGGCGGCGGTGGCGAGCAGAACTTGCAGCGGTAGCCGGTCGCCACCGACCAAAGGCGGGGACGAGAAGCGAACCGGTTGGGCCGCAAGGCGGATGCGATCGTCAATCGCCGCGTGGATCGACCGACGCGCAAGCCGGGGTCTCGGGTTGGATGCGGGCCTGGGCGTCGCGATACTCCTTGACGTAAACCACGCCGGGCACGCCGTGCGCATCGACGATGTCGAAGCGCCGCACCCGCAAGGTCGAGCGGAAGCAGGCTTCATGGCGATAGCCTTCGATCGGGTCGCGCTGCCAGTGCCAGTCGCCGACCGGAATGCGGTTCGCCCCTTCGCTGCGAACCTGCCGCACATGCAGGCAGCGCTCGCGACGCCTCGACGGCGGCGGACAGCGGCGCTCGTCGTCGATCTCCAATTCGAGTGGGGTGCCGGGGCTGCCGTAGCGCGTCTGCGCGGTCGGCACGCCGACCAGGCTGATGCGTGCGCCGTCGTCGTGGGTGATCAGCAGCTTGTGCGTGTCGCCCTCGGCGACGATCGCGAATTGCGTGTTGACGGTGGCCAGGCGGAAGAAGGCGGTGTCCATCGCGGCGTCGCGCCTGCAACCGGCGGTGGTCTGGATTGCGCCCTGGTCGTCGCGCAGCAGTCGTTTGCCATCCAGCTTGTAGCGGCCGCCGACCGTGTTGCAGGCTCCTTTCAATTCGAATACGCCGTCTTGGTAGCGCGCATGCAAACCACGATGACGCGCTCCGCGCAGCGCGCCGACGCGGCGGCCCCACGCGTCGGTGGCCTCCAACGGGTACCAGTCGAAGGCGCGCAGCAAACCGGCCTGGGTCTGAGGCAGCGAGTAAGCCGGCGCGGACTGCCGGCTGGCGGCCACCGAGCCCAGCGAGATCGTCGTCAGCAATGCGGCCGCCAATGCGAGGCAGAACAATCGATTCATGGCGCGACACTCCTTGTCGATCAGCGATAGGCGTCCCAGTCGAACGCGCCGGCGCGCGGTTCGGGGTTCAGCCTTTGGGTTTGGCGAACTTCTGCGCCAGCTCGCGCTGGGCGCGCTCCAGGTCGAGGCCGCCGTCGCTGTCGTCTTCTTGCTCGCTTTCGTCGGCGAGCACGGCGTCGATATGCCCCAGCAGTTCCGCCGGGGTGACTACCGCGCACTGCATCGTCGTGTTCGGAAACACGCCGACGCCGAGGCCGGCTTCGGTCAGCGCCGGCGCGGCCTTCGCGCGCCAGGCTTCCAGCTCGCGCAGCACCGGCGCATAGCCCTTGAGGTTCGGCGCGGCCGCCAGGGCGGCGCGCGCGGTACCGGTCGAAGGCCACACCGGCAACAGCTCCTGGCCGTCGTCGTCGAACAGGGTCAGCACGAACTCGCCGGATTCGGCGACCCACAGCTGCCCGGTGCGCGCGACCGCCGCGACGAAGGCGGCGTAGCGCTCGGGCCCGGACAACTGGGCGTAGTCGAGCAATTCCTGTTCGGCGGCGCGATCGGCTTCGTTCATGGCGGCGGCTCCTGCCGGTGAGGCGGTGCGGTCAGCTGGGCGATCTCATTCAACTGCCGGACGGCATCAGCAGCAACAGCGCTGCGCCGAACACGAAGCGGTAGATCGCGAACGCGGTGAAACGGTGGGTCTGGATATAGCGCAACAGCCACTTTACCGCGATGAAGGCGGTCACGGCCGATGCGACGAAGGCTACCCCGAGCGCGTTCCAGTCTTCGTTGGCGGCGGCCGGGGTGCCGAGCACGCCGAGCAGCTCGTAGCCGCTGGCCGCGAACATCGTCGGGATGCCGACCAGGAAGGTGAACTCGGTCGCCGCGGCGCGGCTGGTGGTGCCGGCTAGCAGGGCGATGAAGATCGTCGCACCCGAACGCGAGGTGCCCGGGAACACGCCGGCGACGACCTGGGCGATGCCGACCAGGGTCGCGACGGTCCAGGTGATCTCGCTGCGTTCGCCGAGCGCGGCGGCGCGCTTGGCGGCGAAATGCTCGGCCGCGATCATCCATACGCCGCCGAGCACCAGCGCCCAGGCGATCGGCAGGACCTGGTCGGGCAGGCTGAAGCCGGCCTTCTTGACCGCGATGCCGAGCACCGCGGTCACTCCGAAGGCGACGGCGAGCTTGTACAGGTAGTCGCGGTTGTCGCGCTCGGCGAAGCCGGTCGCGAGCGTCCACAGCCGGCGCCAGTAGATGACCACCACGGCGAGGATCGCGCCGGCCTGGATCGAGATGTTGAACAGGTCGGAGCGGTGTCCGAGCCAGTGTTGCGCGATCAGCAGATGTCCGGTGCTGGAGATCGGCAGGAATTCGGTGATGCCTTCGATGATGCCGAGGAGCAGGGCGGCGAGCAGGTCGGTCATTAGGGGCGGGGGTCTTGGTCGGGGGCGGAGAGGCGGAGCGCGCCGCCGCGATCGGGGGTTCGCGGCGGCGCGCCAGAATAACGGAAAGCGTGTTGCACTAACTTGGTGCGAATGCCCGGTTTCGCGCCTTCATATGGTGCGTCCCGATCGCGACAGATCCACGATTCTTTTTTATTTCATGGGCTTAGAGGGAGTTGAAAGTTGGCACGACGCTTGCTTCCCTGTCAGGCAGGCGGCGTCAATGCCCTCGCGTTGCACGACTCTTACTCCCGACTCCCCTTTCCCGGAACGAACATGTCTCTCGAACAGGTCGAAAAGCTCATCAAGGATCACAAGGTCGAATTCGTCGACCTGCGTTTCACCGACATGCGTGGCGTGCAGCACCACGTGACCTTCCCGAAGTCGATCGTCGAGCCTTCGCTGTTCGAAGACGGCAAAATGTTCGACGGCTCCTCGATCAGCGGCTGGAAGGGCATCAACGAGTCGGACATGATCCTGCTGCCGGATCCTTCGACCGCGTTCCTGGACCCGTTCACCGCCGATCCGACCGTCGTGCTGACCTGCGACATCCTCGACCCGGCGACCATGCAGGCCTACTCGCGCGATCCGCGCGGCGTCGCCAAGCGCGCCGAGGCCTACCTGAAGTCCAGCGGCGTCGCCGACCAGGCCTTCTTCGGTCCGGAACCCGAGTTCTTCATCTTCGACTCGGTCCGTTACGCCAATGAGATGGGCCACACCTTCTTCCACATCGATTCGGAAGAAGCCGCCTGGAACTCGGGCAAGGAATACGAAGGCGGCAACAGCGGCTACCGTCCGGGCGTGAAGGGCGGTTACTTCCCGGTCGCCCCGCTCGACTCGCTGCACGACATCCGCGCCGAGATGTGCAAGACCCTCGAGCAGGTCGGCATCGAAGTCGAAGTGCACCACCACGAAGTCGCCAACGCCGGCCAGTGCGAGATCGGCACCAAGTTCAACTCGCTGGTAGCCAAGGCCGACGAGCTGTTGACGATGAAGTACATCATCAAGAACGTCGCCCACCGCAACGGCAAGACCGCGACCTTCATGCCCAAGCCGATCGTCGGCGACAACGGCAGCGGCATGCACGTGCACCAGTCCTTCGCCAAGGGCGGCGTCAACCTGTTCAGCGGCGACGGCTACGGCGGCCTGTCGCAGATGGCGCTGTGGTACATCGGTGGCGTGTTCAAGCACGCGCGCGCGATCAACGCCTTCACCAACTCGGGCACCAACAGCTACAAGCGCCTGGTGCCGGGCTATGAAGCGCCGGTGATGCTGGCCTATTCGGCCCGCAACCGCTCGGCCAGCTGCCGCATTCCCTACGTCGCCAACCCGAAGGCGCGCCGCATCGAGATGCGCTTCCCCGACCCGATCCAGTCGGGCTACCTGACCTTCGCCGCGCTGATGATGGCCGGCCTGGACGGCATCAAGAACCAGATCGACCCGGGCGCGCCGAGCGACAAGGACCTCTACGACCTGCCGCCGGAAGAGGAGAAGGGCATTCCGACCGTGTGCCACTCGCTCGACCAGGCGCTCGAAGCGCTCGACAAGGACCGCGACTTCCTCAAGGCCGGCGGTGTGTTCACCGACGACTTCATCGACAGCTACATCGCGCTGAAGATGCAGGAAGTGACCAAGTTCCGCGCTGCGACTCACCCGCTCGAATACCAGATGTACTACGCCGTCTAAGGAGATTGCCGCATATGTACATCGGGTCTTCGGATCGGCAGGTGTCCGGCCCGGTCCTTGCGGACCGGGCGCTCACCGGGCCGGAATGCGCTTCAACGCATTCCGGAAAGCGCCCGGCTCGCCCGCTCGAATACCAGATGTATTACGCCGTCTGATCGCCATGAACGCATCCATCCTCGCGCCAGCCAAGCGTTATCCCGATCGCCCGCGCCGCTTCGATGCGGCGCGGCGGGATGACGCGCGGCGGCGCGCGCAGGCGATGCGCGAGATGCAGTAAACCAGCACACGGCCCGGGGCTAACGCTCCGGGCCGTGTCGCTTTCAGGGAAGAGCACCCACCCGGGCGACGCCACTCGCCTCCATCCGTCCGATATCGGCCATGGCCGACGTCGCGGGAGCGGCTTGCCGCAACAAACGCAGGACACGAAACGCAAAGCCCCTTACCACCGAAACCCTCGACCGCGGCATCGCACACAGCACGACGAGTACGCAGCCATCGAGCCGCGACCGATCGACGCGCGCCGCCGCGGACCCGACCCACCACAGGAGGACAGCCATTCGACGCAGGCGCGGACCGCAGAGTCCGACCGCGCGTCCATCTCCGGCCCGAGCACGACGAAGGCGTCGACGCGGCCGGAACGCAACGAAGCAATGACCGGGGAGGGGCCACCGCTTATGAGGAGCCTGCGTCATGTCGTTAGATAGCAAAACCGAAAGCGCCGGCGCCACCGGCAAGACCGCGCGAGCCAAGTACGCGCGATCCAAGACCGCACGAGCCAAGACCACACGAGTCCAAGCCGCGCTTGCCACCGCGCTCGCGTTCGCCGCACTCGCGGCCACGACTGCACACGCCGGAACCTCGGGCTCGGTGAGCCTGACCAGCGACTACCTGTTCCGTGGGGTGTCGCAGACCAACCAGAACCCCGCCTTGCAGGGGGGCATCGAATACGCGCACGACAGCGGTTTCTACGCCGGCGCCTGGGGCAGCAACGTCAGTTGGCTGTCCGACACCGTCGTGATCGGCGACGACATCTCCAACAGCCTCGAACTCGACGGCTACGTGGGCTACCGCGGCAAGGCCGGCGAGCTGTTCTCCTACGACGTCGGCGTGCTGACCTATTACTACCCCGGCGACTACCCGAGCGGCTTCAACAGCCCCGACACTACCGAGATCTACCTCGGCGGCACCCTGGCGCCGTCTCAGACCGTGTCGGTCGGGCTCAAGTACTCCCATGCCGTGACCGACCTGTTCGGCTATGCCGATTCCGACGGCAGCGGCTACCTCGACGCCAACCTCAACTGGACCTTCCAGCCGAGCTGGACGCTCAACGTACACGGCGGCAAGCAGTGGATCGAGCACAACAAGGATTTCGAGTACGCCGACTGGAAAGTGGGCGTGACCAAGAGCTTCGACAGCGGTTTCTCGGTCGCGGCCGCCTACAGCGGCACCGATGCCGAAGAGGCTTACTACACCAACGCCCACGGCAACTTCCTCGCCGACGACGCTTTCACCCTGACCGTGACCAAGGCGTTCTGAGCACGCCCGGCGCACGACCGCACACGAACCACCACGGAGCCGCGAGATGAAACTGATCATTGCCATCATCCGCCCGTTCAAGCTCGACGAGGTGCGCGAAGCGCTGACCGAAGTCGGCGTGTCGGGCATCACCGTCACCGAAGTCAAAGGCTTCGGACGCCAGAAGGGCCACACCGAGCTGTACCGCGGCGCCGAGTACGTCGTCGATTTCCTGCCCAAACTCAAGATCGAGTGCGCCGTCCCCGACAGTCTGCTCGACGCGGCCCTGGAATCGATCCAGAACGCCGCCCGCACCGGCAAGGTCGGCGACGGAAAAATCATCGTCCTGCCGGTCGAGAACACGGTGCGCATCCGCACCGGCGAACTCGACGACGACGCCCTGTGACCCTCCACGCGAGAAACGAAATGAACCACACGATGATCGAATCCCGCTCGCGCGAGCGGATCGCAAGCCCCATGGCCCTGGCCGCCGCACCGGTGTTGGCGTTGTTGTCGGCCGGCGCCGCGCGGGCGCAGGAAACCGCCGCCGCGGCCGCGCCGGTGGTCGACAAGGGCGACGTCGCCTGGATGCTGACCTCGACCCTGCTGGTGCTGCTGATGACGGTGCCGGGCCTGGCCCTGTTCTACGGCGGCTTGGTGCGCTCCAAGAACGTCCTGTCGGTGTTGATGCAGGTGCTGGCGGTGTTCTCGCTGATCGTACTGCTGTGGGTGACTTACGGTTACTCGCTGGCGTTCGGCGGCGGCAACGCCTTCATCGGCACCTTCGACAAACTGTTCCTCAAGGGCGTCGACAAGGCCTCGCTCGCGGCCACCTTCACCGCCGGCGTGTCCCTGCCGGAGTACGTCTTCATCGCCTTCCAGTCGACCTTCGCCGGCATCACCGGCGCGCTGATCGTCGGCGCCTTCGCCGAGCGCATCAAGTTCTCGGCGGTGCTGCTGTTCTCGGCGATCTGGTTCACCTTCGCCTACCTGCCGATCGCGCACATGGTCTGGTACGGGCCCGACGGCTATCTGTTCGCCAAGGGCGCGATCGACTTCGCCGGCGGCACGGTGGTGCATATCAACGCCGGCATCGCCGGCCTGGTCGGCGCCTACTTCGTCGGCAAGCGGGTGGGCTACGGGCGCGAGGCGATCAAGCCGCACAACGTCACCTTCACCATGATCGGCGCGTCGCTGCTGTGGGTGGGCTGGTTCGGCTTCAATGCCGGCTCCAACCTCGAAGCCACCGCCGGCGCGGCGCTGGCCTTCCTCAACACCTTGCTGGCGACGGCCGCGGCGGCGCTGGCCTGGAGCCTGGTGGAGAAGGTGATCAAGGGCAAGCCGTCGATGCTCGGCGGCGCTTCGGGCGTGGTCGCCGGCCTGGTCGCGATCACCCCGGCCTGCGGCACGGTCGGTCCGTTCGGCGCGATCGCGATCGGCGCGATCGCCGGCGCCTTGTGCGTGTGGGGCGTGCACGGCCTCAAGCGCCTGTTGCGCGCCGACGACGCCCTCGACGTATTCGGCGTGCATGGCCTCGGCGGCATCATCGGCGCCTTGCTGACCGGCGTGTTCAGCTCGCCCACGCTCGGCGGCTTCGGCCTCGGTGCCGGCAACGACAGCATCGCCGAGCAGCTGGGCGTGCAGGCCCTGAGCGTCGGCATCACCGTGGTCTGGTCGGGCGTGGTCTCGGTGGTCGCCTTCGCGATCGTGAGGCTCGTGGTCGGTCTGCGCGTGCCGGAGGAATCCGAACGCGAAGGCCTGGATATCACGACTCATGGCGAGTCGGCTTACGAGAGTTGAGGGTTGTGTGAGGGAGAGTAAACAGGAGTGAGTGGGGAGGAGTGAGTAGGCAAGGCGAGCAAAGAGTAGGCAGGAACTAGGAACGAGTGGGCTGTTGGTCTAGGCGACGCCCCGAAGCGATACGGTATTGGCGCCGACCCCGCCTGATCCCGCCCGCCCCCTCGAGCCTCGTTCTCACTCCTCGCTTCTCACTCCTCTCCACACTGCCAAAGCGCGCAACCCGGTCATTGCCAGCGCTGCCGCCCGGGCCTAGCATCGGCGGCATGCAGATCATTCCGCTCAGCGAAGGCGCATCGCTCCACGCGGTCGACTACCGCTGCGGGGCGGGGCCGCGGGATGCGCCCTTCGTCGAGCGTCACCGCAGCCACTGCATTTCCTACGTGCGCCGCGGCAGCTTCGGCTATCGCGTGCGCGGCGAGGCCTACGAACTGGTCGCCGGCAGCGTGTTGGTCGGCCGTGCCGGCGACGAGTTCCTGTGTACCCACGAACACCACGGCTGCGGCGACGAATGCCTGTCGTTTCATCTGTCGCCGGCGCTCGTCGACGAACTCGGCGCGAACAGCGCGTTGTGGCGCGCCGGCGGCGTGCCGCCGTTGCCGGAACTGATGGTCTGGGGCGAACTCGCCCAGGCCGCGGCGGAGGGGCGCAGCGATCTCGGCGTCGATGAGGTCGGCCTGCTGTTGGCGCGGCGTTGCGTCGACACCGTCGATGGTGCGGCTGGCAAACGCCTGCGGCCGCGCGCCGCCGATCGGCGCCGCGCGGTCGAGGCGGCGATGTGGCTGGACGCGAACGCGCATCGCGCGGTCGGCCTCGACGACGGCGCGCGCATCGCCGGGATCAGCGCCTTCCATTTCCTGCGCCTGTTCGCCGATGCGCTCGGGGTCACTCCGCATCAATACCTGCTGCGTGCGCGCCTGCGCCGCGCCGCATCCTTGCTGGCCGACCCGCAGCGGCCGATTACCGAGGTCGCTTACGACAGCGGCTTCGCCGACTTGTCCAACTTCAGCCGCAGCTTCCATCGGGCCGCCGGGGTCTCGCCGCGCCGCTTCCGCCAGGCCGCGCGCGGCGACCGCAAGATTTTCCAAGAACGCATCGGCCGCGGCCCGGCAAGCTGACCTCCCTTTCGAGGAGGTTCCCTCATGTACGACCACGTCGGTTTGAAGGTACGCGATCTCGCCGCCAGCCTGAAGTTCTACCGTGCCGCATTGAAGCCGCTCGGCCACGTCGTCGGCTCCAGCGACGACAGCGGCGCCGGGCTCGGCCCGAAGGACGCGCCGGCACTGTGGCTGTATCCCGACGGCGATGCGCGCGGCGGTGCGCATGTCGCATTCCGCGCCGGCAGCCGCGCCGCCGTCGACGGCTTCCATCGCGAAGGCGTCAAGGCCGGCGGCCGCGACAACGGCGGCGCCGGGCTGCGCGAGGATTACGGCGCCGGCTATTACGCCGCGTTCCTGCTCGACCCCGACGGCCATAACGTCGAAGCGGTCTACATGGAGTAAGCCGACGAGACATTGGCCGTTGCCGTGGCCGCGACGCCGGCGCCGCGAGCGTGCCGGCGGCGCGACCGCGGCCGCCTGGGCGATGCGTCGTAAGCGGCTAACTTCTGCCGGCGCATCGGCCGGCGGGCCTAGGCGCGCCACTCTCGGTTGCAATTTTCCAATGGCGAAAAAATAGCCAGTCAGGATTTTCACGCCTGTCGTCGCAGTTCGAGCGTAGGCGCGAACGGCGCAGGTGCAGCGCATTCGTTCAGTCTCCGCGCGACATCGCGTTCGAATCCCATATCCATCCCGCTCGTTCACGAATGCGCTGTGATGCAGATGCATTTGCGTATTGCGCGTCCGGCGTCAGTGCCTAGGCTGCCTAGCGCGGACATAGCGCTGTGTCCGCGCCACGTCCGGACGCGCTCGCGCAAGACCGCAGTCCTCGAAACAGTCGATCGCGAGAGAGAACCAGGACGGTTCCGCCGCATACCGCGGCCTACGAAACCTCACGGGAGTTTCGCAATGTCTCAGCCATCAGTCTCCACCCTGCGCCGGCATGCGCTGGCGGTCGCCACCGTTTCCATCCTCCTCGCCGCGCCGGCGTTAGCCGCCGACCGCGTCAACCTCAGCAGTCTCGATCCCGACCGGCCGGTCGCCGGTTTCGTCGTCGCCTACAAGTCGGGCACGCCGAAAGCGCTCGACTTCCAGCGCGAACTCAGCACGGCCGTCGCCGTGCTCGGCCGCAAGGACCTGAGCGTCAAGCACGCCGGTCCGGTCTCGACCGGCGCCGAACTGATCGAAGTCAGCCGTCCGCTCGACGTGGTCGAAGCGACCACGCTGATGCAGCGGATCGCGGCCAATCCGGACGTCGAATACGTCGAGCCCAACTCGATCTTCCAGCCGATCCTGACCCCGAACGACCCGAGCTACCCCTCGCAATACGGCCTGCACGGCGTCGCCGGCGGCATTCGCGCCAACACCGCCTGGGACAACGGCTATCAGGGCCAGGGCAAGATCATCGCGGTGATCGACACCGGCATCACCGCGCATCCCGATCTCGCCGCCAACCTGACCTCGCCGGCCGGCTACGACTTCATCACCAACGTCGCCACCGCCAACGACGGCAACGCCCGCGACAGCAACCCGGCCGACCCCGGCGACTGGTGCGGCACCAATCCGTCGAGCTGGCACGGCACCCACGTCACCGGCATCGCCGCGGCGGTCACCAACAACGCGGTCGGCGTCGCCGGCACCGCGTTCCGTTCCAAGGTGCTGACCGCGCGCGCGCTCGGCAAGTGCGGCGGCACCCTGGTCGACATCGCCGATGCGATCACCTGGGCCTCGGGCGGCACCGTCGCCGGCGTGCCCGCGGTCGGCGCCAACAAGGCGGTGGTGATCAACCTCAGCCTCGGCGGCAGCGGCACCTGCAGCTCGACCTTCCAGAACGCGATCAACGGCGCGGTGTCGCGCGGGGTGACCGTGGTGGTCGCGGCCGGCAACAGCAACGCCAACGCGGCGAACTTCCAGCCGGCCAGCTGCCTTAACGTGATCACCGTCGGCGCCAGCACTTCGGCCGGCGGCAAGGCCAGCTTCTCCAACTGGGGCACCACATCGGTGGTCGACGTGGCGGCGCCGGGCGTGGGCATTCTGTCCACGCTCAACAACGGCACCACCACCCCGGGCGCAGCCAGCTACGCCAACTACAACGGCACCTCAATGGCGGCGCCGTTCGTGGCCGGGGTGGTGGCGTTGATGCAGTCCAAGCCCGCGCCGGACGAATCGCCGGCGGTGATCGAACGCCTGATCAAGTCCACCGCGCGTCCGTTCCCGGTGCCGCCGGTGCCGCCGCAGTTGATCGGCACCGGCATCGTCAATGCCGACGCCGCGACCGACGCGATGCCGTAGTCGGGTCCATCGTTCGCAAGGCACGCCCGGAACCCCGGCTTCGGCCGGGGTTCTTCGTCGGCGCGTCTCGCCGGAGGCGAGCGGCGAGGGCGTCGACGCGGCGTGCGCGAACGCGTGATGCATTGCGCAAACCGGTGCGCACCCGGCGCCGCGCAACGAACGTCGAGTGCCATCGGCGTCGTCGCCTGCGCCCCCGACTTTGGTTGCACGCCGGCAACGGCGGCGCGCGCATTGAAACCGCTTACGTGCCGGTGAACGCGCGTTGCGCGTGATCCGCATCACGCTCCCGCTAGACAGTCGTCCCGGCATCGGCACGAGCGTCGATCGAGCGTCGCAACCATGTTGCATCGCCGCATTCTGTCCTCAAGTTGACAGCGCTGTCATGGCCGCGCTACAAGCTTTCCGCACTGCCGCCGGTCCGACTTCGCGGCGCGCGCTCACACCACACACAACAACGATCGGCTCGCAGCCGGCCCCGGGGAGGGGATGTCCTGATGAACCTGCCTATGCACCAGCGTGTCCGCGGTTCGACCTTGAGTTTTGCGATCTTCGCCGCGCTGATGGCCGGCCATGCCGCCGCCCAGGACACCGCGTCGTCGCCCGCCGAGGCGCCCGCCGCATCGGGCAAGGAAGCCACCGACCTGGATTCGGTGATCGTCACCGTCGAACGCCGCGAGCAAAGCCTGCAGAAGTACGCCGGCACCGCGCAGGCCTTGTCGCAGGACGATCTGCGCGGGCTCGGCATCAATAACGAGCTGCGCCAGATGCAGGTCGCTGTGCCCGGCCTGAGCATCGCCAACCAGGAAGGCGCGACCGAAGTCTTCATTCGCGGCGTCGGCTCGTCCAACAACACCGAGCTCGGCGACCCGGGCGCCGCGCCGCACGTCAACGGCGCCTACATCCCGCGTCCGCGCGGCCTCGGCGGCATGTTCTACGACCTGGAACGGGTCGAGATCAACAAGGGTCCGCAAGGCACCTTGCGCGGCCGCAACGCGCTCGCCGGCACCCTCAACATCGTCACCAAGAAGCCCGAACTCGGCGGGCAGTTCAGCGGCTACGTGCAGGGCGAAGTCGGCAACCGCGACCAGAAGGGTTACGAGACCGCGCTCAACTTCCCGCTCGGCGAATACGCCGCGCTGCGTTTCGCCGGTTATCACATCGAGAAGAACGCCGGCTTCAAGAACGTCGGCCTGTGGCAGCACCTCGACCCGGCCGGCATCCAGGACGACAGCGCCGGACGCCTGTCGTTCCTGTACGAGCCCGACGACAAGCTGTCGGTGTTCGCGATGCTCGATGTCGGCCGCGAGCTCGGCACCGGCTATCCCGGCGCCGGCCTGTTCCGCGCCGCCGAGGAGGGCTATACCTCCGAAGACATCGACATGCGCGAGGTGATCTACCGCGGCGTGCAGGGCAAGGTCGACAACAAGCTGTGGGGCTTCCAGGGCACGGTGCGCTACGACTTCGGCGGCGTCGCCCTGGAGTACAACGGCAGCTACCGCGACGTCGACTATTTCCAGATCAACGCCGCCGCCGACGGCAACACCTGGCCGGGGCGCGACCTGCGCGCGCGTCCGCCGGGCGAGCCGGCGACCTGGGGCGGCATCGACTACGACAACTTCGGCACCAACTACCTGCAAGCGCGTTCGCAATCGCAGACCCACGAATTGCGCCTGTCGTCCGACGACGACGCGCGCTTCCGCTGGACCACCGGCGGTTTCTACTTCCACGAAAAGCAGCAGGTCGGTTTCTTCGCTCTCGCCGACAAGGGCGCGTTCTACTCGGGCACCGAATTCACCATGCCCGACGTGGACGGCAAATCCTGGGCGGCTTTCGGCGACGGCACCTTCGACGTCAACGAACGCCTGCGCGTCAAGGGCGGCGTGCGCTACACCGACGAGCGCAAGTCGCGCGACGGCATCGGCGGCAACTGGACCATCGGCCTGGGCGGCGACGGCGGCGTGTTCCAGACCCGCCTCGGCACCGAAGGCTTCAAGCCGACCCTGCTCGACCGGCCTTCGTTCGACGTGACCGGCCTGACCAGCAATGCCGACCTCGCCCGCTTCCTGCTGCAGGGCGTGCTGCAGGCCGGCGCGCGCGACACCATGCAGCAGCAACTGGCCGGAATCGTCGACGGCAGCCGCCCGAACGGCACCTGCGTCGACCGTCCCGACACCGGCGGCAACACCGTCAACTGCCCGGCCAACGGCCAGCACAGCTTCATCGCGCTCGGCGTGCCGTCGGCGCAGCACGGCTCCAGCGCCTTCGACTTCATCGACTGGCGCCTGGGCTTCGAGTACGACCTCAGCGAACGCAACCTGCTGTACGCGACCGTCTCCACCGGGCACAAGGCCGGCGGCTTCAACGACAGCTTCGACGTCAACGTGATTCCCGAAACCTACAAGCCGGAGAAACTGACCGCGTTCGAGATCGGCTCGAAGAACTCGTTCGAGTTCCTCGGCCGCACCTCGACCTTCAACGTCAGCGGCTTCTACTACGACTACGACGACCAGGTCTTCCAGGACCTCAGCGTGATCGCTTTCAATCCGGACGGCGAAGCCACCGGTTTCGCCCTGGTCAACCGCAACGTCGGCAAGTCCGAGCTGTACGGCATCGAGGCCGAGAGCCGGCTCCGCTTCGGCGGCGGCTTCACCCTCGACCTCAACGCGCTGTACCTGGAGACCGAGATCAAGGAAGGCATGGTCGCCGACGTGCGCAGCCAGGACTTCGGCAACGGCGGCATCACCTCGCAGATCGACCTGTCCGGCAACGACCTGCCGCTGTCCTCGAAGTACACCTTCAACGCGCGTCTGCAACAGGCCATCGAGTTCTCGCGCGGCACCTTCGACTGGCAAGTGCTGGCCGCGTATCGCTCCTCGTTCTTCCTGACCCAGTACAACGACCGCGAGGTGGTGTTCCTGCGCGACACCGCCGGCACCGTCGACCGCATCGAGGACTCGGCGACCGCGGGCTTCCCGGACGAGCAGAAGGGCTTCACCCAGATCAACGCCGGCGCCGGCTTCACCACGCTCGACGGGGCCTGGCGCGTCGAAGTCTGGGGCAGCAACCTGACCAACAAGGACGTGTCGCAGAAGGCCCTGGTCGGTTCCGGCGTCAACACCCGCTTCCTCAACGATGCGCGCAGCTACGGCGTGCGGGTGCGCTGGAACTTCTGATGGCGGCAGCGCCCTGTCCCAAGCCCTGCGCTCCGTCCCGCACGAACCCCCACGTCGTGCGGGCGGGGCGCTGGGTGCCGGCGGCGGGTGCAGGCGAAGGCCGGACGGTGCTGACCTCGTCGCTCATCCGTCATCGCCGCAAAGGCGGAAGTCGCTCTACTTCGGCGATAGCCGCGTATCCAAGGACTTCAGCGCCGCGCTTCGCTCGTCATTTCCGCCTTCGCGGGAAGGACGCCTGGCGGGCTTCGCGGGTGGATCTCGGCTCAGGCTGGCCTGGAGAGATCGATGCGGTGGACGTATCCGGCTTCTTAGTTGGGCCGGCATCGGCGCGACCGCCTCGGTGCCAGGCCCGTCCCCGGCATGCCTCCTCTCCGATACGCCCAATCGCCACTGCAATCGAATTCATGCACTCACAGCGGCCGCAGCCGTGGCCGCGCCCTGCGGCAGCGGGTAGAACGGCGAAGACACCGCCCCGGACAGACAGGACCGCATGAAACTCTCCCTGCTCGACACCCTCATCGTCCTGGTCTACCTGGCCGGCGTCTTCGCTCTCGCGCAGTGGGTCTCGCGCGAGAAGGCCGGGCACGAGAAAACCGCGAAGGACTACTTCCTCGCCAGCAAGGCGCTGCCGTGGTGGGCGATCGGCGCTTCGCTGATCGCCGCCAACATCTCCGCCGAACAGATCATCGGCATGTCGGGCTCCGGTTACGCGCTGGGCCTGGCGATCGCCTCCTACGAATGGATGGCCGCTGCGACCCTGCTCGTGGTCGGCAAGTTCTTCCTGCCGATCTTCCTGCGCAATGGCATCTACACCATGCCGCAGTTCCTGGAAGAACGTTACGGCAACCGCATCCGCACCCTGATGGCGGTGTTCTGGCTCGGCTTGTACGTGTTCGTCAACCTGACCTCGATCCTGTGGCTGGGGTCGCTGGCGATCGTGCAGGTGACCGGCATGGACCAGATGCTGGCGTTGAGCCTGCTCGGCGGTTTCGCCCTGGCCTATCAGCTCTACGGCGGGCTCAAGGCGGTCGCGCTGACCGACATCGTGCAGGTCTCGCTGCTGGTGCTCGGCGGCCTGCTGGTGGCCGGGCTGACCTTGAGCAAGATCGGAGACGGCGCCGGCATCGTCGCCGGCTTCAAGACGCTGTGGGCGACGCATCCGGAACATTTCAAGATGATCCTGCCGCCGGACAGCCCGTTCTACAAGGACCTGCCGGGCATCGGCGTGCTGGTCGGCGGCCTGTGGGTGGCGCACGTCAGCTACTGGGGCTTCAACCAATACATCATCCAGCGCGCCCTGGCCGCCAAGGACCTGCGCGAGGCGCAGAAGGGCATCGTGTTCGCGGCGATCCTCAAGCTGGTGCTGCCGGTCATCGTGGTGCTGCCGGGCATCGCCGCGGTGATGCTGGCGCCGGGCCTGGAGCGCAACGACGACGCCTATCCGGCGATGATGGCGCTGCTGCCGACCGGCGCGCTGGGCCTGGTGTTCGCGGCGCTGATCGCGGCGATCGTGGCCTCGCTGGCGTCGAAGATCAATTCGGTCGCGACCATTTTCACCCTGGATTTCTATGCCAAGCATCGTCCCGATGCGTCCGAGCGCAAGCTGGTGCGGATCGGCCGCATCGCCGCGGCGGTGTCGATCGTGATCGGCATCCTGACCGCGCGGCCTCTGCTCGGCAGCTTCGATCAGGGCTTCCAGTACATCCAGGAATACACCGGTTTCTTCACTCCGGGCATCGTGGTGATCTTCGTGCTGGGCCTGTTCTGGAAGCGCGCCAACGAAGCCGGCGCGCTTGCCGCGGCGGTAGGCTCACTGGCGCTGTCGATCCTGCTCAAGCAGGTCTGGCCCGAGTTGCCTTTCGTCAACCGGGTCGGCGTGGTGTTCGTGCTGGCGGCGATCCTGGCCGTCGCGGTGTCGCTGTCGACGCCGTCCGGCGCCGGCCGCGACCGTATCGCCACCGACGGCGTCAGCTATGCCACCGCGCCTTCGTTCAACATCGCCGCGGTCGCCGTGCTGGCGATCCTGGTCGCGCTGTACACCTTGTTCTGGTGAGTGCGGTTGTTCCGGTGAGCGCGGCGGCTCTGGCGAGGGCGCGTACGCGAGTCCCGCGCTCCGCGGCGGTCCTTTCCTCGCACCGCTTGCGCGCCGGTTCAACGCCGGCGCGTGCGGCCCTTGCCGATCGGCCCGGTCGACTGGCGCAGCTGCAGCTCGTAGCCGGCGGTGATCATCTGGCCGCCGTCGGGCGCCTTGATGCGCTTGAACAGCTCGTGGGTCGCCAGGCGGCCCATCTCGCGGGTCGGCTGGCGCACCGTGGTCAGCGGCGGATAGATCTGGCGCGCGATCGGCGTGTCGTCGAAGCCGCACACCGAGACGTCGCCCGGGATCGACAAGCCCATCTCGCTGGCGGTGCGGATGGTGCCCGCGGCCATGTCGTCGTTGGCGGCGAAGATCGCGGTCGGCCGGTCGGCCATCAACAGCAGGCGCTGGGCGCAGATCGCGCCGGTGTCGTAATGGAAGTCGCCGTCGATCACCAACTCGGGATCGTAGGCGATGCCGGCCGCGGCGAGCCCGTCGCGGTAACCGTTCAAGCGCCACTGGCTGGCGCCGTGCTCGGGATGGCCCTTGATGTGGGCGATGCGGCGATGGCCGAGCGAGACCAGGTGGGCCATCATCTCGCGCACCGCGCGTTCCTCGTCGAGCACCACGCCGATGCGGCCGCCGCGCAGCTTCGGGGAAATATTGGCGTAGGGAATCCCGAGCTGGCCCAGGCGCTTCATCAGGCCGGGGTGATCGGTCAGCGGCGGGGTCAGCACCAGGCCGTCGGCGCGCGAGTGCTGGATGATCTCGTCGACGTGGGCGAGGAACTTGCGTTCGCCGTAGGTCACCGGTGCGAGCATCAGGTTGTAGTGATGAGCGATGCAGGCATCGAGCATGCCGGCCTGCACTTCCATCAGATAGTTGCTCGAGGGATTGTCGTAGAGCAGCGCGACCAGGAACGAACGCTGGCCGGCGAGGCTGCGCGCGGATGGATTGGGACGGTACTGCAACTTGCGCGCGGCGGCTTCGACGCGCTTGCGCGTCTCCTCGCTGACGTTCGGTTCCTGGTTGAGTACGCGCGAGACGGTCTTCATCGACACGCCCGCCGCTTCCGCTACATCTTCGATGCGTACTCGCATGACCGGTCGTTTCCCTTGCCGCGTGTTCCGCGCATTTTGCCAGAATACGCGCCGAATACTCATCTATCGCGCGCGACGACGACGAACGGATTCGCAGATCGCGTCCCGTTTCGCGCCCCAACGCATCGCCCCAACAGGAGTGAACCATGAATGCATCGACGAGCGAACGCGTTCGCGCCGCGGTTCCATCGATCCAGGCGCGCCGGCCGCGGCGCGGCTGGCGGCTGTGCGCGCTCGCCCTGGCCTTGCTGCCGGCCCTGGCCGCCGCGGCCAACGGCGCGGCGACGATCGACCCGGCCCACTGGCCGGCGCTGAAGGCGCCGATCCCGCGCGACGAGGCGCTGGAGCGGCGCATCGTCGAGCTGATGGCGAAGATGAGTGTGGAGGAGAAAGTCGGCCAGATCGTCCAAGCCGACATCAACAGCGCCTCGCCCGAGGACGTGCGCAAATACCACCTGGGCTCGATCTTGGCCGGCGGCAACTCCGAACCCGGCGGCATTTCCGAGCCCGGGGGGCGCTACGACGCGCCGCCGCAGGAGTGGCTCGACATCGCCGACCGCTTCTATGCGGCCTCGATGGACGTCAGCGACGGCAAGGTCGCGATCCCGATCCTGTTCGGCATCGACGCGGTGCACGGCCACAATAATCTGATCGGCGCGACCCTGTTCCCGCACAACATCGGCCTGGGCGCGACCCGCAACCCCGAGCTGATCCGGCGCATCGGCGAGGTCACCGCGGCGGAAGTGCGCGCGACCGGCATGGAATGGACCTTCGCGCCGACCCTGACGGTTCCGCGCGACGACCGCTGGGGCCGCACCTACGAAGGCTATTCGGAAGACCCGCGGGTCGTCGCCAGTTACGCCGCCGCGGCGATCGAAGGCCTGCAGGGCAAGCTGGGCACCAAGCAGTTCCTCGACGGCGCACACGTGATCGCCACCGCCAAGCATTTCCTCGCCGACGGCGGGACTTTCGAGGGCCGCGACCAGGGCGACGCGCGCATCGGCGAGGCCGAACTGCGCGACGTGCACGGCGCCGGTTATCCGCCCGCGCTGGATGCCGGCGCACAGACGGTGATGGCTTCGTTCTCGAGCTGGCAGGGCCAGAAGATGCACGGCAACCAGGCGTTGCTGACCCAGGTGCTGAAGCAGCGCATGGGCTTCGACGGCTTCGTGGTCGGCGACTGGAACGCGCATGGCCAACTGACCGGGTGCAGCAACGACAATTGTGCGGCGGCGTTCAACGCCGGCGTCGACATGCTGATGGCGCCCGACAGTTGGCGCGGCTATTACGACAACGCGCTCAAGCAAGTGCGCAGCGGCGAGATCCCGATGGCGCGGCTCGACGACGCGGTCGCGCGGATTCTGCGGGTCAAGCTGCGCTTGGGTCTGTTCGAAGCCGGCGCGCCGTCCAAGCGCCCGCTCGGCGGCAAGTTCGAACTGCTCGGCAGCCCCGAGCACCGCGCGGTCGCGCGCCAGGCGGTGCGCGAATCGCTGGTGCTGCTGAAGAATCAGCGCGGCCTGCTGCCGTTGCGGCCGCAGCAGCGCATCCTGGTGGCCGGCGACGGCGCCGACGACATCGCCAAGCAGTCCGGCGGCTGGACCTTGAACTGGCAGGGCACCGGCCTGAAGCCGGCCGACTTCCCGAATGCGCAATCGATCTGGTCGGGCCTGCGCGAGCGCATCCAGGCCGCCGGCGGCCAGGCCGAACTCGCCGTGGACGGGCAGTACAAGCACAAGCCCGACGTCGCCATCGTCGTCTACGGCGAGGACCCGTACGCCGAATTCCAGGGCGACCTGCGCACGCTCGCGTTCCGGCCGACCCGCAACCCCGAACTCGAGCTGATCCAGCGTTTGAAGGCGCAGGGTATCGCGGTGGTCAGCGTGTTGCTGTCGGGCCGGCCGCTGTGGGTCAATCGCGAGATCAACGCGTCCGATGCCTTCGTCGCCGCGTGGTTGCCGGGCTCTGAAGGCGGCGGCGTCGCCGATGTGCTGTTGCGCGACGCCAAGGGCGGCATCCCCTACGACTTCAAG
This sequence comes from Lysobacter sp. 1R34A, assembly GCF_051217035.1. NCBI lineage: Bacteria > Pseudomonadati > Pseudomonadota > Gammaproteobacteria > Lysobacterales > Lysobacteraceae > Lysobacter > Lysobacter sp. 1R34A. The sequence goes on along the minus strand of NZ_JBPKJP010000048.1, from coordinate 7,490 downwards.
GGCAAGCTGCCTTACTCGTGGCCGAAGACCGCGGTGCAGGTGGTCAACGTCGGCGATAAGAACTACGCGCCGCAGTTCGCCTTCGGCTATGGCCTCAGTTATGCCCGCGGCGGCGAGGTCGCGGCCTTGCCGGAAGACCCGGGCACGACCGACCTCGACCAGCGTTCGATGCAGTTCCTCGGCCGCGGCGCCTTGCCGCGCGCCTGGCGTCTGCGCGTGGCTTCGCAAGGCCAGCACAGCGAAGCGAGCAAGCCGCCGTTGGCGACCGCGAATCGCGCGCTGGCGATCACCGCGGTCGACCATCAGGCGCAGGAAGACGCCTGGCGCCTGCAATGGAACGGCGATGCGACGGTGGAGTGGGTCGCCGACACGCCGGTCGAACTGGTGCGCGAGACCAACGGCGACGTGCAGTTGCTGATCGGCCTCAAGGTCGATGCGGTCGGCGCCGGCGAAACCAATCTGATCGCCGCCTGCGGCCCGAAATGCGAGTCCAAGGTACCGTTCGGCGATACCTTGCGCGGCCTGCCGCGCGGCCAGTGGCTGCGGATCGGCGTGCCGCTGAAGTGCGTGCGTGCCGGCGGCGCCGACATGGCCAAGCTCGAGGTGCCGTTCGGCCTGCAGGCTTCGGCCGGCACCACCATCACCCTGCACGAAGTGGCCTACGGCACCGACGCCGAGCGGGTCGTCGACTGCAAACGCCAGTAAGCGGCCGGTTCGAAGCGGCTGAGGTCCGGGTCGTCGCTCGAGCCCCTCTCCCGTCCGCGGGAGAGGGGTTGGGGCGAGGGCCACCACAGCCTGGACATTTTGTCCTGTGGCAGTTTGCCGCAGGACCGCCGCGCGGCCATCGACTAGGATGCCGCGCATGAACGCAATGAGCAGTGCACGCCCGCTCCTCAGCGGCCTGATCGTCGACGACGACCCGGCCTATGCCGCGACCCTGCAGCGCAGCCTCGGTCGTCGCGGCGTCGACACCCGCATCGCGGCGAGCGTCGCCGGGACCCTGGACCTCGCCCTGCATCAGGTGCCGGCCTTCGCCCTGATCGACCTCAAGCTGGGCCACGAATCCGGCCTGCAGTTGATCCGGCCCCTGCGCGAATTGCGCGCCGACATGCGCATCGTGCTGGTGACCGGTTACGCCAGCGTCGCCACCGCGGTCGATGCGATCAAGCGCGGCGCCGACGATTACCTGCCCAAGCCGGCGAGCATCTCGAACATCCTCGCCGTGCTCGGCCTGGAGTCGCAGGACACGCCCCTGGTGCTGCCTGCGCCGGAGACGATGATGCCGTTGCGGCGGATGGAGTGGGAGCACATCCAGCAGGCCCTCAACGATACCGGCGGCAACATCTCCGCCACCGCCCGTCTGCTCGGCATGCATCGGCGTTCGCTGCAGCGCAAGCTGGGCAAACGACCGGGGCCAGAGCGTGGGTTGATCGGGTTTTGAAGTCTGGATTTGAGGTTGGGAGGCTTGGAGCCCGGGACTCGGGACTCGGGACTCGGGATGCGGGATGCGGTTCGCGACGAATCGGTAAGGCACTGTAGGAGCGACGTAAGTCGCGACCCAGGGACGCGCAGAGACAACAACGCCGATGCCGACCATCGAAGCGGCGTATCTTCGCGGGAGTAGGAGCGGCGCAAGCCGCGACCGCGAATCTGCCCTTGCCGGCGCGGGCGATCGGGGTTGCGCGGTCGCGGCTTACGCCGCTCCTACAAAGGACTTAAGCCCGCATCGGTCCTATCCTCGCTTGCGCCGCACGCCGCCGGTCACGGCGCGCCCGCGCCCAGCGCACGCACGGCCGCCTGTACGCGGGTCTCGCTGCGCCGCCCCGCGGCATCCTCGAACACCAAGGTGATCGGCACTTGCTCGCCGGCCGCCAGCGGCCGCTTCAGGCCGATCAGCATGATGTGGTACCCGCCCGGCGCCAGCGCCACGCTGCGGCCGCGCGGCAGCGCCACCGCGGCCACTTCGCGCATGCGCATCATCTGGCCCTGCATCGCCATCTCGTGCACTTCGGTGGCGTCCGCGACGTCCGAGCGCGCCGCGACCAGGCGCAGGTCGGTGCGCGCGGTCAGGCGCATGAAGGCACCGGTCGCCTGTTGCTGCGGCACGCTCGCGCGCACCCACGGCGATTCGACCGCGACCGGCGGCGGTTGCGCCACGGCGTTCGCGCTCAGCAGCAGGGCCGCGGCGAGGGCGGCAAGCGGACGGATCGAGGTCATGGCGTTCTCACAGAAGCTGGCGGAGATCGTGCACGCAGTCCTGCGCGCTCTGTTCGTGGCGCAGCGCCAGGCGGATCGCGCCGGTGGCGTCGAAGACGTAGCTCAGCGCGGAATGATCGATGGTGTAGGACCGGCCGGTCGGTACCTTCGCGTAGACCACGCGGAAGGCCTTGGCGGTCTGCGCGGTGCGCTCAAGGTCCCCGTACAGGCCGAGGAAGCTCGGGTCGAAGGCCCGGGTGTAGGCCTCCAGCACTTTCGGCGTGTCGCGCTCGGGGTCGACGGTGATGAAAATCACTTGCAGGCGTTCGGCCTCGGCGCCGAGCCGTTTGCGGATCTGCACCGCGCGGGTCAGCGCGGTCGGACACACGTCGGGGCACTGGGTGAAGCCGAAGAACACCATCGCCAGCTTGCCTCGGAAGTCGGCGAGCGAGCGTTCGCGGCCCTGCGGGTCGAGCAGGCGGAAGTCGTTGGCGAAATCGCGGCCGCTCAGGTCGATGCCGTGCACGGAGAGCGGCTTGGGACGATCGCAGGCTGAAAGCAGGCCGCCGCAGGCCGACAGCAGGCCGGTGGCGGCGAAGCCGGCGAGCAGGCGCCGGCGCGGAGCCGAATGCGGTGTCGGCGCGATGGCGGATGGCAACGGGCGTCGGGACACGGCCCACCTCGTCTGAGCGAAGGTGGGCATTGCAGCATCGCCGCGGCGCGGGCGGATGTGGTCGAGTGTCGCAGCGCCGGCTACAGGTCGCGCACCACCCAGCCGCTCGGATGCGAGGACTCGTCGGCGGCGAGCGCGGCCTGGGCGACGGCGTCGGGCGACTGGCCGGCGCGCCAGGCCGAGGCGATCGCGGCGAGACGGTCGCGGGTGGCGCGGGTGTAGGCGCCTTCGAGTTCGTTCTGGGCGTCGGCGGCGAGCTTCTGCGGATACAGGGTGCGGGCGTCTTCGCTGCGGTTGAGCAGGGCGATCAGGCGCGACAGCGCGGTGCGGAAGGTCGCCGCGCCGAGCGCAGTGCGCTGGGTGCGCTGCAGATGCCAGACGGTGAGGTATTCGACCGGGCCGAGCAGGCGCCGCGGCGTGGCGCCGAAGAAATGCCCGGACAGCGAGCTGACCGCGACGGGGCCGGTCGAGTCGGGCAGGCGAGTGGCGCCCCAGGAGCTCAATGCGCCGCCGGGCAGGTCCATGCGCCGCAGGGCGGTGCCGAAGGTGTCGGCGATCAGGCGCTGGGCGCGTGCGTCGTCGCTTTCGGCGATGACGCCGAGTAAACGGATGAATAAGGGATAGCGGTCCTCGCCGAGGCGGCGCACGACGCGCTTGAGCACGGTCAGGCGGTACTCGGGGTCGCTGTGCGCGGCGAGCGCGGACACCAGGCGGTCGGCGCCGGCGCGCAGGGCTTCGGGAGTGGGGCTGGCTTCGGTCACGGCAAGTCGGTCGCGGCGTGCCGCGGCGGGCGCGGCGATCGGACGGGAAGGAGGACTAGCCTAGCCCAGGCCGGTGCGCTGCGGCGTCGAGCGCCGCCGGGGCAGTTCAGCTCAGCGAATCGAGGACGGCGTCGGCGCCGTGGTCGGCGGCCGAGGACAGGTCCATCTGGCCGAGCTGGTGTTCGAAGCCGGGGTCGCCGGCGAGCAGGCGTTCGCCGGCGGGGACCTCGCTCCAGGCATCGGCATTGAGCACGTCCTCGCCCTGATCGACCGCGGGCGGTGCGTAGGCCGGGATGGTCTCGGCGACCTGGGGAGCGTGCTGGATCTGCTCTTGCGGGGTCGGCTCGCGTCCGCGCAGGTGCTCGAGCGCAGCTTGCCCGTCGAGGCTGCTGCGGTCGATTCGCGGGTCGTTGCCGATCGTGCTCATGCGGGGCAGGTTACGGGTGAAGTCGGGGGGATGGGCGAAATGTAGCGCCGGGGGCCGAAGCGGCCAACTCGGGATGACCCTAGGTCGTCGAGGACCCGTTCATCCGCGCCATGTCCGGTCTGCCGCAGGCGGCTGCGCCGCAGCGAGCCCGGACGGCCGGGCCGGCCCGCGCACTGTATCGAGTTCGCATTTGGCGTGTGCCGGCACGACCCGTTTTCGCAGGCCCGTGCTAGCCTCGACCCCCTCTCGCTGGAAGGGCCGCGCATGGCGAAGGACCAGGGCGCCGACAAGACCGAACCGCCTACCCAAAAACGGATCCGGGACGCCCGCAAGCAGGGCAACGTCGCCAAGAGCAAGGAGCTGACCAGCACCGTGCTGGTGCTCGGCTGGGTGGTGTGCGGCTGGATGATGCTCGACTTCATGCGGATGAAGCTGATCCGCCTGTTCGAGACCAGCCTGAAGGCGATCAACCAGCCCTTCGGCGACGCCTTGCGCGAGGTCGGCTCGACCGCCTTCGACACCTTGCTGTGGCTGTCGCTACCGTTGCTGGCGACGGCGGTGTTCCTGGGCGTGATCATCGAGTTCCTGCAGATCGGCCCGATCCTGACCCTGGACAAGCTCAAGCCCAACCTGGAGAAGCTGAACCCGGCCGACGGCGTGAAGAAGATGTTCTCGATGGACAACCTCGTCGAGCTGGTCAAGTCGGTGATCAAGAGCGCGGCGCTGATCGGCATCGGCGTGTTCGTGCTCTACAAGATGCTGGCCCAGCTGATGCTGCTGCCGTACGCGCCGCCGGCGGCGATGGGCGCGGGCATCTGGCACGGCCTGATCCGGATCGGCATCTGGACCATCTTCGTGTTCTTCTTCGTCTCCGCCATCGACGTGTGGTACCAGAAGTTCGCCTACACCAAGCAGTTGCGCATGAGTCGCCGCGACATCCAGCAGGAGGTCAAGGAGAACGAGGGCGACCCGCACGTGAAGAACCGGCGGCGGCAGTTGCATCAGGAGTGGTCGCAGCAGAACATGCTCAATGCCGTCCGCCAATCGAATGTCGTCGTGACCAACCCCACCCACATCGCCATCGCCCTGCAGTACGAACACGGCGTCACCGATCTGCCGGTGGTGGTGGCCAAGGGCGAGGGCTACATGGCCGAGCAGATCAAGCGCACCGCGGCCGAGGCCGGCGTGCCGATCCTGCAGAACGTCGAGCTGGCGCGCGGCCTCAACGAGCACGTGGCCCTGGACGACTACATCGGCAACGAGTTCTTCGAGGCCGTGGCCGAAGTGCTGCACTGGGCCGAAAGCGTGCGCCGCCTGCGCGACGGCGACGACAGCGAAATGGAACTGCCGCCGCCGCTCGACGACCCGCGCTGAGGTGCAAGCGGTCCGCGCCCGTCCGCGGTGACGGTTCGTCGTTGTGAGCCGACGACGCGAAGCAGGGCAAAGAGCATCCCCCCGCCCGCTGCGCCGCCGTTCGCCCCCTGTCAGAGGGGACAACAGCATGCGCCTGGGAAGTCGCGGTTGGCTCGGGGTTGCGCAGCGGTTGCCGATCGGCGTCGTCCGTTCTTGCTTGCCGAAGCGGGTGCGCATCCCGATGCCGTTCCCCGAGACCCGTGCCGTTCCCCCTTTGAGAAGGGGGCAGGGGAGATTTGCGCTTGCCTTGGCTTGCTTTGCTTTTCCCCGGTCCCGCAAAGACAACCCGCAGCCACTCCGCTACGCAGTGAACACGCGGTTCAAGGCGTCCAGCAGGCCGCGGTTGTCGTTGAGGCGGTCGAGCACGATCTCGACGTAGACGCCGAGCATCAGCAGGATGATCCAGGTCGCCAGCCAGGCCTTGATCGGCATGGTGATGGTGAACACGTTGAGCTGCGGGGCGAAACGGTTGACCAGGCCGAAGGTCAGGTCGATCAGCAGCAGCACCACCATCGCCGGCGCGGCCAGCACCAGCAAGGCGGTCATCAGATAACTGAACTGACCGACGAAGAGCTCCATGCCGACCGCGTGCAGGGTCGGGAAGTAGGACGTCACCGGCCACATCGCATAGCTCGACAGCAGCAGGTCGAGGAACACCAGGAACGCGCCGCTGGCCATGAACAGCCAGGCCGCGAACTGCGACAGAAAGCTGCCGTGCAGCGAGGCCTGGTGGCCCTGGATCGGGTCGAACACTTGCGCCAGGGTCATGCCGACCTGGGTGTCGATGATGTTGCCGGCGGCGCTGATCGCCCAGAACACCATGCCGAAGCAGAAGCCGATCGAGATGCCGATGAACAGCTCCTTGAGGATGATCGGCGCCCAGTCGAGCGTGCCCAGCGAGTGCAGGGGCACGCCGTTCACCGCCACCGGGATCGCGATGATGGCCAGGCTGACCATGAAGCTGTTGCGCACCAGCGGCGGCATGTTCTCCGAGGTCAGCAGCGGCAGCATCATGAACGCGCCGATCACGCGCGGCAGCACCAGGCCCAGCGCGAGCATCAGGTTGGTGACGGAATCGAAGTTGATCATGCGCCGGTCGCGCGGGGCTCACCGGCGCGCATCAATGCCGGACCATGCCCGGGAAGTCGATGAAGATGCGGTCGGCGAAGGTGTACAGGGTGCCGCCGATCATCGACGCGGTCACGAACAAGGTCACCACGATCACGGTGAACTTGATCGCGTAGGCGAAGGTCTGTTCCTGCAGCTGGGTGGCGGCCTGGATGAAGGCCACCACCAGGCCGACCACGGCCGCCGCGACCACCGGTGGACCCGACAGCAGCAGCGTCAGCCACAGCGCCTGCTTGGTCAGTTCGAGCATGTCACCCATGGTTCGGGACTCGGGACGTGGGACTGGGGACTCGGAAGCCGGCGCGGACAGATGAGGTTCCGGTGGGAGCCCGCAAGTGCGGTTCGACCGCTCTGGCGAGTCCCGAGTCCCGAGCCCCGAGTCCCGCTGGACGAAGTTCAGCCGCCATAAGTAAGCACCAACCCATGCACCAGCTTGGCCCAGCCGCCGATCAGCACGAACAGCAGCAGCTTGAACGGCAGCGACACGGTGGTGGGCGACAGCATCATCATGCCGAGCGACAGCAGGATGTTGGACACGACCAGGTCGATGATCAGGAACGGCAGGAAGATCAGGAAGCCGATCTGGAACGCGGCGGTGAGTTCGCTGACGGTGAACGCCGGGATCACCACGATGAAGTCGTTGACCGAGATGTCGCCGCGCGAGGCCGGCGGCAGCAGGCGCTGCGCGCTGCGCAGGAAGAACGCGCGCTCGGCGTCGCTGGAGTGCTTGATCAGGAAGCCGCGCAGCGGTTCCTTGCCGGCATCCATCATCGCCGGCGGGCGCGGGGTGTCCATCTTGCCGCCGCCGCCGGGCGGGGGCGGGGCCGGTTTTTTCGCCGCCGCGGTCGCGGCGGGGGCCGCAGCTGCAGGCGCCGGGGTGGCCGCGGGTGTC
>NZ_JBPKJP010000047.1:0-31772 GCF_051217035.1 Lysobacter sp. 1R34A | reverse complement strand
CAGCGGGCGCTCGGTCTGCGCGGCGCGCGCGCGCCGCACCCGCGCCAGCGCGGCGCCGAGGCGTTCGGCCGAATAGGGCTTGAGCAGATAGTCGACCGCGTCGGCATCGAAAGCGCGCAGGGCGTGCTCGGCATGCGCGGTCACGAACACCACCTGCGGACGGCTCTGCGCGGACAAGGCCTGCAACACGCCGAAGCCGTTGAGGTCGGGCAGGCGGATGTCGAGAAACACCACGTCGGCCGGCAGACGGCGCAAGGCCGCGACCGCGCTGTCGCCGTCGGCGCATTCGGCGATCACCTGCACGCCGGTTTCCAGGCCGAGCAAGCGGCACAGGCGTGCACGCGACATGGCCTCGTCGTCGACCACCACCGCACGCAGCGGCGCCGGCGCGGGCAGGCTCATGCCGCGGCCTCCAGCGGCTGCCGGCACCGGTACGGCAGCTCCAGGCGCACGCAGGTGCCGCCGGCGGCGCGCGCGCCGATGTCGAAGCGATGCGCGTCGCCGTACAGGCCCTGCAGGCGCGCGCGGGTATTGCTCAGGCCGATGCCGGCGCCGTGCACCGCCTCGCCGGCGCCGCCGTCGTCGCTGACTTCGAGGATCAGGCAGTCTTCGCGGCGTTCGGCCCGCACCGACACTTCGCCGGGCGTGCTGCGCATCGCCACCGCATGATGGATCGCGTTCTCGACCAGGGGCTGCAGCAGCAACTGCGGCACCTGCGCGTCGAGCAGGGCCGAGTCGATCGCCCAATGCATGCGCAGGCGCTCGCCGAGGCGGGTCTTCTCGATGCCGATGTAGTGATCCAGGGCGACCAACTCGTCGCGCAAGGCGATCTCCTGGCGATGCGAGCGGTCGAGGCTGTGGCGCAGCAAGGCGCCCAGGTCGACCAGCATGCGGTCGGCGCCGTCGGGGTCGCGGTGCACCATCTCGGCGATCGAATTGAGCGCGTTGAACAGGAAGTGCGGGTTGAGCTGCGCGGTCAGCGCATCGAGCCGCGCCCGCGCCAGCCGAGCTTCCAGTTCCATCGCCTGGCGTTCGCGGCGGCGCGCGCGTTCGGCGTAGACCAGGGCATGGGCGACGCCGACGATCAGCCAACTCGTCAGCAGGTTGTTGAGCACGCTGGCAGCGAGCAATTCGCCCAGCGGCGGCAGCCGTTCGTACCAGCCGATCCACCCGTTCAGCGCGACCACCGCCGCGGCGCGCAGCAGGATCACCACGGCCACCGCGAGGCCCTGCATCGCCAGCGCCGCCATCACCCGGCCGCGCTCGATCGGATGGCGCCCGACCCAGGCGAACATCGCCAGGGTGATCGGCACCCACAGCCAGGCGCTGGCGAGGTGTTGGCGCAGGGTGTCCGGCCAATCGGCCGGCTGGCCGGCGGCCTGGCGCATGGTCACGACCTGGCCGACCCAGACGAAGCCGTTGAGGGTCCACCAGCCCAGCACCAGCAACACCAGCAGCGGCAAGCGATCGCGCATGGACGGGGATGCTGGACCGGCGCCGCGGCGCTTGCAATCGCGGGCGCGGGGTTGGTCCCTCGATCCGGCCGATTCGTCCCGGCCCGATGCACGAGCCGTTCGCGCCCGAGCAGGCTGCGGCCACCTCCCCTCGAGAATCGCCGCCATGCGCCGTCTGTCGCGTCTTTCGATCGCCCTCGCCGCCCTCGCCGCCGTCGCCCTGCCCGCCGCGGCCGCCGACACAGCCGCGCGCTCCTGTCCGCCGGTAACGAAATTCGCCGACGGCATCATCTCGACCCCGCAGTGGGAATGGCGACTGAGTTTCACCCCGAGCCGCCTGCGCGCCTACTGGTCGACCAGCAAGGGCTGGTGGCCGGGCACCCGCGAGCGCGCGACCATCATGACTTCGCAATGGCGGCCCTCGGGCTGGAGCGCGCCGCAGGTCGCGCCGTTCTCCGGCGTGCACAGCGACATGGACCCCGCGGTGTCGCCGGACGGCCGCTACCTGGTGTTCTCCTCCGAGCGGCCGCGGCCCGACGGCCAGGCGGCGAAGATGGACCTGTGGATCGCCAAGCGCGGGTTGCGCGGCTGGGGCGAACCGCGCCACCTCGGCGCCGCGGTCAACAGCGCCGGCGATGAGCTGTACCCGAGCACCGACCGCAACGGCCACGTCTATTTCGCCAGCGATCGCGACGGCGAGTTCGACATCTACCGCAGCGAACGCCTGCGCAACGGCGACTACGCGCCGGCGCGCAAGGTCGAAGGCGGCGTCAACACCGCCGAACGCTGGGAGTTCAATCCGGAGATCTCCCCCGACGGCCGCATCCTGCTGTTCACCCGCCTGGATTTCCCCGGCGATCCGCTGCCCGACCTGGGCTATGGCTACGGCGACCTGCACGCGGCGCGGCTCAAGGACGGCCGCTTCACCAACGCCAAGAACCTCGGCCCCTGCGTCAACACGGTCTGGGACGAATTCCACCCGACCGTGCTGTGGGAGCGCGGCCTGCTGTTCTATGCGCGCGACATCGGCCGCCCGAGCGATTTCTATCGGACCCGCCTGCAGTTGCCCGACCTGGAGGATTGACCGCGCGGAGCGCCACCGAGGGCTGCGCGGGCGCTGCCGCGCTCGCGCATGACCTCGCGCATGACCTTCGGCTCATGCCCCGGCAAGGCATGCGCGAGAGCCTGCGGGTCCGTCCGTCCGCATCGGCCAAGACATGACCCCGCTTCCGTTCCGCCGTCTGGGCCCGCGCCCGGTCCGCCTCGCTTTGTCCGCCGCGCTCGCCGCGGCGCTGTGCCTCGTCCTGCCCGCGGCCGCCGCTGCGGACTCGTCCGCGGCTGCGCCTGCCGCCCCGGCCGCCGCACCCAAGCTCACCGTGCAGACCAAGGGCGAAAAGCTCAACCGCCTGTACGAGCAGTACTGGGAAGAAAACCTCCAGCTCAACCCGCTGCGCGCCACCGCCCAGGGCGACGCCCGCTACAACGACCAGTTGCCGAACTTCCTCAGCGCCGAGTTCCGCAAGCGCTCGCACGAATTCTCCGAGCGCTGGCTCAAGACCATCGAGTCGGTCGGCTCGCAGGGCCTGTCCGACCAGGACCTGCTGAGCTACGAGATCTTCGTGCGCGAAATGAAGATCAACCTGGAATCGGACCGTCATCCGGGCTGGCTGCAGCCGGTCAACCAGTTCTACAACTTTGCCGCCAGCATCGCCCAGCTCGGCTCCGGCACCGGCTCGCAGCCGTTCAAGACCGCCGCCGACTACGACGCCTGGCGCAAGCGCGCGGCCAAGGTGCCGGCGGTGTTCGACCAACTCATCGCCAACAGCCGCGAAGGCGTCAAGCGCGGCGTGGTGCAGCCGAAAGCGCTGATGACCAAGGTGCTGCCGCAGTTGGATGCGCTGATCAAGGACGACCCCACCGCGACCTTGTTCTGGAAGCCGGTGAGCGAATGGCCGGCCGGCATCTCCGAGGCCGACAAGGCGCGCCTGAGCGCGGACTACCGGCGGATGATCGAGACCGAGCTGATGCCGGCCTACCGGCGCCTGCGCGACTACATCGCCAACGACTACCTGCCGCACGCGCGCGACAGCGCCGGGCTCGGCGCCCTGCCCGGCGGCGAAGCCTGGTACGCGTTCAACGCGCGCCGCTCGACCACCACCACGATGACCCCGGCCGAAATCCACCAGATCGGCCTGGACGAAGTCGCGCGCATCCACGGCGAGATCGGCAAGGTCCGCAGCGAGGTGAAGTTCCAGGGCTCGCTGCAGGACTTTTTCAAGTTCATGCAGACCGACCCGCGTTTCACCTTCAAGGACGAGCCGGCCCTGCTCGCCCATTACCGCGGGCTCGAAGCGCGCATCGGCAAGCAGATTCCGCAGCTCTTCTCGCTGACCCCGAAAGCGCCGTTCGAGATCCGCCCGGTCGAAGCCTTCCGCGCCCAGTCCGCGGCCGGCGGCTCCTACATGCGTCCGAGCGAGGACGGCACCCGGCCGGGCATCTTCTACGTCAACACCTACGACCTGCCGACCCGCAAGACCTGGGACGCCGAAGACCTGTTCCTGCACGAGGCCATCCCCGGCCATCACTTCCAGCTCGCCCTGCAGCAGGAACTGACCGGCCTGCCGAAGTTCCGCCGCTTCGGCGGCGAGACCGCTTTCAGCGAAGGCTGGGGCCTGTACGCCGAATCGCTCGGCAAGGAACTCGGCGTGTACGCCACGCCTTACGACTACTTCGGCTATCTGCAGAACGAGTTGTGGCGCGCGATCCGCCTGGTCGTCGACACCGGCCTGCACAGCAAGGGCTGGACCCGCGAGCAGGTGATCGCCTACATGCTCGAGAACTCGGCCGAGAGCGAAACCCAGGCCACCGCCGAAGCCGAGCGCTACATGGCCATTCCGGGCCAGGCCCTGGCCTACAAGATCGGCGAGCTCAAGATCATGGAGCTGCGCAAGCGCGCGCAACGCCGGCTCGGCGCGCGCTTCGACATCCGCGAGTTCCACGCCGAGGTGCTGAAGGACGGCTCGGTGCCGCTGGACGTGCTCGACCGCAAGATCGACCGCTGGATCCAATCGAAGCAAGGTTGATCTGACGAGTTGATCTGACGAGGTGATCTGACGAGCTCGAACAAGCGAGGTTGAACGCAGCCAGTTCGAACCGAACGGGTCCGGGCCATCCGGACTCGTCGCAGGGCCTCCCGCCATGACGCGAGGCCCGTGCGTCATGGCGCTAATGTGCTGTCTGACTCACTGGGTTTCTGTTCATCTGCACGCCCCTGCGCGGCTTTCCCCGCGGGCCGCGTTTCGGGCAGGATGAGGACCGGCCCACCTGGATCGCATCGCCTGCCGCCCCCTGTCCCGCCCTCACCGGCCCAGCCCCTGCGGGCCCCGCCTGCATGCCGGCCGGTTGCGCCCAGGTCCCCGGCCGCCCCGCGAGTGGCCGTCGGCAGCCCCCGCCCGGGCGGTTTCCTTGGCCGGAGCGGCAGCGGCGGTCGAACCGGTCGACAGCAGAAAAAGTGTGACTGAAGCCGCATAATTAGCGGTTGCTGTCCCTCGCCGTCCACGGTGCCCGCTGTCCCACCCAGCCTCGGAATACGGATGTCCCTCATTCCAGCGCCCCAATCCTTCGCCGCCGTCGAGCGCTCCGCGCCGCGCCGCCTTGCCGCCCTGGCCTCCATCCGCCGTCGTTTCGCCGCGCTGTCGGTCGTGCTGCTGTTCGCTTGCGCCGGCGTGGTCCAGGCGCAGGATTGGAGCTATCGCGTGCGTCCCGGCGACACCCTGTGGGACCTCGGCGCCAAGCACCTCAAGAACGGCATCAACTGGCGCCGCCTGCAGGAACACAACCGCATCGCTGACCCCTATCACCTGCCGCCGGGCACGCGCATGTTGTTCCCGGTCGGCTGGCTGCGGATCGAACCGGCCAAGGCGCGGGTCATCGCCGTGCGCGGCGCGGTCAGCCTGCTGACCTCGGAGAAAGCCACGGCCGCGCTGGTCGTCGAAGGCATGCGCATCGGCATCGGCAGCCGGGTCGAAACCGGCCCCGGCGCCAGCGCCACGCTCGAGTTCGCCGACGGCTCGCGGCTGATGATCCAGGACAACAGCCGCATCTCCTTCGACGAGCTCAGCAGCTACGGCAGCACCGGCATGGTCGATACGCGCATGCGCCTGCAGCGCGGCCGCACCTTGAACCGGGTGATCCCGGCCAAGGGCCCGGCTTCGCGCTACATCATCGACACCCCGTCGGCGACCTCCAGCGTGCGCGGCACCCACTTCCGGGTCAGCGCCGGCGACGAGGGCGCGCCCGACGCGACCGAAGTGCTGGAAGGCAAGGTCGCGGTCGGCAACCGGCGCACCCAGGTGATGCTCGATCCGGGCTTCGGCACGCTCGCCGCGGCCGGCGCCGCGCCGTCGGCGCCGATCCGTCTGCTGCCGGCACCGGTCCTGGGCACCGAGTCGCTCGAACAACTGCCCGCGACCCTCGCCTGGGCGCCGGTCGACGGCGCGGTCGCGTACCGGGTCGAAGTGGTGCGCGACGACGCGCCCGAAGTATTGCTGTTCGAGGCCCGCACCTCCGACACCCGCCTGCGCATCGACGACCTGCCGGCCGGCCGCCAGCGCGTGCAGGTGCGCGCGGTGGCCGCCAACGGCCTCGGCGGCCGAGACAGCAGCCGGGTATTCACCGTCAACGACCGGCCGGCGCCGCCGCTGACCATCAGCCCGCTCGACGGGCAACGGCTCAACCTGCCGCGCCCGCGCTTCGAGTGGACCCGCGCCGAGGGCGCCGAGCGCACCCGCCTGCAGGTCGCCGGCGACGAACAGTTCGCCCAGCCGGTGATCGACACCGAGGTCGCCGGCCAGCGCTTCCGCCCGTCCGAATCGCTCGCGCCGGGCAAGTACTATTGGCGCGTGGCCTCGCGCGACGGCAACGGCCATGCCGGCCGCTACGGCAATGTCCTGCCGTTCGAGATCAGCGATGCGCCGGTCGATCCCGGCCTGGAGGCGCCGCAGGCAGCGAAGGGTATGCTGACCCTGCGCTGGCAGAAGGGCGAACCGGGCCAGCGCTATCGCGTGCAGATCGCGCGCGAACGGGATTTCTCCAAGCTGCTGTTGGAAGAGGTGGTGGACGTGCCGCAGATCGAACTCAAGCGTCCCGGCGGCGGCACCTGGCACGTGCGCGTGCAGACCATCGAGGACGACGGCTACGCCGCGCCCTACGGCCCGCCGCAGGAAATCCGCCTGCCCTGCCGCCTGTGCTACGGAGCCGGCGCCGCCGGCGCCTTGTTGCTGCTGCTGACCTTATGAGCCCAACGGCGCGGTCCAGGCTGTTACGAGGTGGCGCCGCCCTGCTCGCCGCCGGCCTGGCCGCGCTGTTGACCGTCACCGGCGCGGCCTCGCGCCTGGACGAAGTCTTCTACGACCTGCACCTGTCGAACTGGGGCTATGCGCCCGACGACGACGTGGTCATCGTCGCCATCGACGACCGCAGCCTCAACGAACTGGGGCAGTGGCCGTGGCCGCGCGACATCCACGCGCAGATGCTCGACCGGCTGGGCTATGCCGGCGTGCGCGGCATCGCCCTCGACCTGGTGCTGGCCGAACCCGACCGCACCGGCGACGGCCACGACGCCGCGCTGGCCGCATCGATGCGCCGGGTCGGCCGGGTCGCCCTGCCGGTGACCACCGCGCCGCTGCGCCAGAACGGGCCGCTGGTGGAAGTGTTGCCGACGCCGCTGATCGCGACCGCCGCGACCACCCTCGGCCACACCGACATCGAACTCGACTCCGAAGGCACCGCCCGCGAGATGTACCTGCAGGCCGGTCTCGGCGAATCGCGCTGGTCGGCGCTCGGCCTGGCCCTGATCGGGCTGGAACCGAACGTCGTGCCGCAACCGCTGCCGGGCCTGCGCCGGCCCGCCTCGGTGCAGGGTTCGCCGTATCAGCAGACCCGCGACCACCGCGTAAGGATCCGCTTCGCCGGGCCGCCGGGCACCTTCGCCCAGGTCTCGTATTCGGACGTGCTCGACGGCGAGGTGCCGGCCGAACTGCTGCGCGGCCGCTGGGTCGTGGTCGGCGTGACCGCGACCGGCCTGGCTCCCAGCTATCTCACCCCGATGTCCGACGTGGCGCGCATGGACGGCGCCGAGTACCAGGCCAACGTCATCGAGATGCTGCTGCACGAGCGCACCATCGTGCCGATGCGGCCGCTTTGGCAGGCGCTGCTCGCCGCGATCATGCTGTTCGCGGTGGTGCTGTTGATGCTGCATCCGCGTTTCCAGCGGCCGCTGCTGGTGACCGGCGTGGCCGCGCTGGCGACCGCGCTCGGCAGCGTCGCCCTGCTGCGCCTGGGCAATGTCTGGTTCGCCCCGGCGACCACCATCGCGATGATCGCGATGGCCTACCTGCTGTGGATGATCGCCCACCTGCGCCATTGGCGCCGCGAAGCCAACCTCGACACCCTGACCCGGCTCGGCAACCGCCGCCGCTTCGACCACGTGCTGCAGCGCGAACTGGCGAGCGCCCGGCGCACCCGCGCGCCGCTGTCGCTGGCCCTGATCGACGTCGACTTCTTCAAGGCCTACAACGACTCCGAAGGCCACCGTGCCGGCGACAAGCTGCTGCGCCAGATCGCCGAGATCATCGGCTCGCACGCGCGCCGTCCGCGCGACCTCGCCGCGCGTTTCGGCGGCGACGAATTCGCGGTGATCCTGCCCGACACCCACGTCGAAGGCGCCGCGCGCGTCGCCGACGGCATCCTCGAAGACATGCGCAAGCTCGACGCGCGCTACGGCGAAGGCCATGCCGACCAGCGCGTCAGCCTCAGCATCGGCCTGTACACCTGCGTGCCCGGCGTCCACACCCACGCACGCACCGTATTCGACGGCGCCGACTCGGCGCTGTACCGGGCCAAGGAAAACGGCCGCGACCGCCGCGAGGCGACCCGTTTCGGCGAAGTCTGAGCGCAACCGATTCCGGCCCCGACGCCGGTCGGCGCCCACCACTCCGGCGCGGCGCTCAAACCGCACTGCGCACCCGCTTCGTCGCGCCCCAGCCGAACGACGACGTCATCGCGCGTCTCCAGGCACCGATCGGTCGCCAACCGCCGGCACGCATTCGAGGCGCGCCTGTCGCGACGCATGGCCGCCGAGCGGACACGAAAAAAAGAAAGGGCCGGCAATGCCGGCCCTTTCGGTTCAACGATGCGACGAACCGCGTGGCGGATCGATCAACCGACGCTGCGGTCGCGACGCTGGCCGGGCTGCGCGCCTGCGCCGCCGCGGTGCTGCTTCGGACCGGCATGCGCATGGCGCGGGGCCGGCTTGCCGTGCGGACGATGCGCCGGCTTGCGCGGTCCGTTGTTGCCGCGGTTGCCGCCTGGGCTGCGCGCGCCCGGTGCATCCGACCCCATGCGGATCGGACGCGACGGCTCGTAGCCGGGCACCGTCACCATTTCGATGTCGTCCTTGAGGATGCGCTGGATCTGGCGCAGCAGGCCGCCTTCGTCCGGCGAGACCAGCGACAGCGCTTCACCGGTGGCGCCGTTGCGGCCGGTGCGGCCGATGCGGTGCACGTAGTCTTCGGCGACCATCGGCAGGTCGAAGTTGATCACCAGCGGCAGGCTCGGGATGTCGAGACCGCGCGCGGCGACGTCGGTGGCGACCAGCACGCGGGCCTTGTTCGCCTTGAAATCGCGCAGGGCTTTCTGGCGCTGGGCCTGGCTCTTGTTGCCGTGGATCGCGACCGACTTCAGGCCGGCTTCTTCCAACTGCTCGGCCAGGCGGTTGCAACCATGCTTGGTGCGGCCGAACACGATCACCTGGTCGTTCGGGCGCTTGGCCAGGATGTCGATCAGCAGGTCGCGCTTGCGGCCGCCGTCCACCGGATGCACGCGGTGGGTGATGGCATCGGCGACCAGGCTGTTGGCGGCGATCTGCACCTGCTGCGGATTGCGCATGAACTCCAGCGCAAGCTGCTTGATCTGGGTTTCGAACGTGGCCGAGAACAGCAGGGTCTGGCGCGACTGCGGCAGGCGGCCGAGGATGCGCTTGATCGCCGGCAGGAAGCCCATGTCGAGCATGCGGTCGGCTTCGTCCATGATCAGCATCTCGACGCCGTCGAGCTTGGCGCTGCCGCGCTCGAGGTGGTCGATCAGGCGGCCCGGGGTGGCGACGAGCACGTCGACGCCGCGGCGCAGCGCATCGAGCTGCGGGCCCATACCGGCGCCGCCGAAGATGGCGTGGATGTTCAGGCGCAGGTACTTGGCGTAACCGCGCAGACTGTCGCTGACCTGCAACGCGAGTTCGCGGGTCGGGGCGAGGATCAGCACGCGCGGCTTGCGCTGGGTGTTGCCCTGGGTGGTGGCGAGGCGGTGCAGCAGCGGCAGGCCGAACGCAGCGGTCTTGCCGGTACCGGTCTGGGCGCCGCCGAGCAGGTCGTGGCCGGCCAGCGCGAGCGGGATCGCCTCGCTCTGGATCGGCGTCGGGGTGGTGTAGTTCTGTTCGGAAAGCGCGCGCAGCAACGCGGGCGCAAGCCCAAGCGATTCAAACGTCATGTTGGAACTCCAGTGGTTCGCGATGCGGCCTCGCCCGGCGCCCGTCGAAACGGGCGCACGATCGAGACGATCGCGTGATGACCCCAGCGTTCCCTTGAACCGCGCTGCGAGTATCTGATTTGACGGCGCCGGATGCTCCGGGCCGTGTCTGCGCTACGAAAGACGTGCGGGATAAATAGTCGCGCCGGCGAATCCGAGAACTCGGTGCGGGGCGACAGGCAACCTGGGAAACGTACCCTTGCGGGGAGGCAGCCGTGCGCTGAACGGGGCGAACTCTACGCGAAACCCCGCGAAACCGCCAGCTGCGGCGGCGGGCGCGCGTCAGCGGGCGCTCATGGCGGGGATTTCGGGCCTTGGCCTGGGTGGGTTTGGGGTGGACGGGGCGGCCTGGAGCGCCGGGGTTGCCTGTCGGGAGCCGGGGCCGCGGTCGAAGTTCCCGTCGGGTTCTGCCTGCGCCAGGCCGCGGCGCGCATCCACTTTGAGTTGCATTCGGCCGGATCTATAACCCGAAGTTGCATTGCGGGGGACTGACCTTGGGAGGAGCGACGTGGGTCGCGGCACGGGACGCGCAGAAGCAACAAGGCCGTCGTCGTCCGTCGAAGCGGCGTGTTTCCGCCAGGGCAGGAGCGGCGCGAGCCGCGACCAAGGGACGCGCCGAAACGACAAGGCCAATGCCATCCATCGAAGCGGCGTGCGTTCGCGAGGTAGGAGCGGCGCAAGCCGCGACCAAGGGACGCGCCGAAACGACAGGGCCAATGCCATCCATCGAAGCGGCGTGCGTTCGCCTGGGTAGGAGCGGCGCGAGCCGCGGCATCGCTGCGGCGGTCTTGCAGCGCATTGCTCGATCGGGCGAGATCAAAGACCAAGATCAAACCCAAAGCTTCCGCCACTAAAGCGGCGGGTTACTTTCTTTTGTCTAAAGCAACAAAAGAAAGGTAACCAAAGAAAAGTGCTTTGTTTTGAATCACAGGCCCGCGCGTTCGATGCATACGCGGAGATTTTTCATACGGGACCTCCCTGTCCCGATGAAAAACGGCCCGCATCCCTGCGGGCCGCCCTCCGGGTCTTCTAGGGCCTTCGCTAGTGCCAAGCCGCGCACGGCAACGGCAACGGCAACGGCAGTAGCAATAGCAATAGCAATAGCAATAGCGATAGCTGGCAACGGCCGTGGGCCCTCGCCCCCTACAACCGCTGGCGGTTGTCCGCCGAGACCCGGTCGATCAACTTGTTGTACGGATCGAACCCCACCTCGTACGGCGCTTCGTCGACGACGATCTTGACGGTCGATTCGCCTTCGGTGATGCGGCGGCGTTCCAGGTGCAGGGGTTTTTCGTCGGCTTCCTCGCCCGAGGGGCCGCGCGCGAAGACGCCGATCTCTATCCAGTCGTCGAGCCGGGCCGGGCTCTCCTTGCCTTTGCCGTCGACATAGACCTTGCCGGCATGCAGCTGCATCGCCACTTCGTACTTGCCGTCGGCGCGCCTGACGCTGCTCGCGCTGACCACGCGGTTGTCGTAGAAAGTGATCTTCTCGAACAAGTCGGTGATCAGGGCCTGCTGCTCGGGCCTGGCCTCGGCGCGCAGGTAGTCGATCAGTTCGGCGGAGGTGGTGTAAGGCGGTCGCTGGAAGGCCTTGTCCTGCAGGAAGCGTTTGAGCGCGCGGTTGACCGCGGCTTCGCCGAGCTCCTCGCGCAGGCGGTAGAACACCAGCGAACCCTTGCGGTAGTGCACGTAGGGCTGGTTCTCGACCCGGTACAGCGGCAGTTCCTCGACCCGCTCGGCGCCGCGCTCGGACAGATAATTGTCCAGCTCGTACTTGAGGAAGCGGCGCATCTTGGCGCGGCCGTAGGCCTTCTCCATCACCATCAGCGCCGAGTACTGCGACAGCGATTCCGACAACATGGTCGAACCCTGCAGGTCGGCGCCGATCACCTGGTGCGCCCACCACTGGTGCGCGACTTCGTGCGCGGTCACGTAGAACACGTAGTCGATCGCGCTGGCGTCGCGCAGGTCGGCGATGAAGCCGATCGATTCGGAGAACGGAATCGTGTTGGCGAAGCTCTGGGCGAAGCGGGCGTAGCCGGGGAACTCGATGATGCGGACCTGGCGATGCTGATAGGGGGTGAACTCGGCCTGGAAGTAGTCCAGCGATTGCCTGACCCCGTCGATCATGCGGTCGACGTTGTAGGCGTGCTTGGGGTCGTAGTAGACCTCGACCGGAATGCCGCCGTGTTCGACGCGCTTGACCCGCCACTTCGCCGACAGGTAGGCGTAGAACGGCAGCATCGGCCGGTCCATCGCATAGTCGAAGCAACGGCGGTCGCCGCGGCGGTATTCGCGCCTGAGATATCCCGGGGCCAGCGCGATCTGGTCGGGCGCGGTGCAGACGGTGGTCTTGAAGTCGATCCAGTCGGCGTCGCCGCCGATGTAATGGTTGGCGCGCGCCGCCTGGTCTTCCAGCTTGGCCATGCGCTGCACCTCGGCGACGCCGCGCTTGCGCCGCTCGTTGCGGTCGGCGAGCTGGCGGTTCTCGTTGTAGCCGAAGTGCGGGAAGGCCGTGGAGTTGAAGAAACTGCCGTTGGCGACGATGGCCTTGTTGTCGGGCTCGTTACTGAAGCCGCGCTGCGCGTACGACTGGGCGAAGCGCAGTTCGCGTTGTTCGCCGGGCTGCATCGGCCGGTCCAGCTTGTAGATGCGATAGCCCAGGCGCTCGTCGTCGTGGCTCAGCCTGGCACCGCCGAATTCCAGCGCGGTGATGCGCTGCTGCGGATCGACCGTGAGGTGGAATTCGCCGATCGGCCGCGCATGCGGGTTGACGATGCGATAGCGGCCCCGGCTGGCCACGCTCAGAGATTCCGGATGCAGGTCGACATCGACCTCGACGGCGAGGATGCGCGGCTGGGCCAGGCCCTTGTACTTGCGGTACTCCTTCTCGTAACGCACTTGCTCGTCCATCGCCACGTCCGAGGGCAGGTAGCGATTGAGCAGATTGGTGTTCCAGAAGATGTAGCTGCCGGCGCCGACCCAGGCCAGTGCGAACGCCGCCAGCGCCAGCCCGGACGCACCGCGCAGGCGGCTGCGCGCCAGGGCGAGGCGGTCGCGCAGGCTCGGCGACACCCCGCGCACCCAGAACGCCGCGGCGAGGGTCAGCAAGGCGGCGACGAACAAGCCCCAGTACGCCTGGAACCACAGGCGCGCGCCGAGGAACTGGCCGTAGCCGTTCATGTCCGAGTACGGCGCTTCGGGGGCGCGGCTGAAGTTGTACAGGTTGTGCTCGAAGTGCAGCAGGCCGAACGCGGTCTGCAGGATCACCACCAGGATCAGCGCGCCGTAGCCGATGAACTTGTTGTTGGTCAGCACCTGCAGCACCAGGGCCAGGCCGCCCATCAGCACGAACGGGATCGAATCGAGCAACAAGGCCTTGAGATACAGCAGCGGTTCGAGCTGTCGATAGCCCTTGGCGAGCTGGTAGCCGATCGAGCCGAGGCTGCCGACGGCCTGGAAGATCAGCACCACCAGCACCAGGGTCGCGACCTTGCTCAACAACGGCACCCAGTTCGGCACCGGCATTGCGTCGGTAACCTCGGCGAGCTTGACTCCGCGTTCCTTGAACACCAGGTCGCCGGCGTAGAACATCACGATGAACACGACCATGAAGCCGAAGGTGCCCTGCAGCGCCCCGATCATCACCGAGGTGGTCGGATAGGTCTCGGTGCCGAACAAGCTGCGCATGGCGCCGGCGCTGCCGAGCAGGTTGGCGACGGCGAACGCCAGCATGATCAGGAACGGCACGCTCTTGAGCACGCCGACAGTGTCGAAACGCAGTGCGTGCAGGAATTGGGCAACCGCGGTGCCGGCGCCGAACGCGGGCCGCACCCGCGGTGCGACCGCGGTCGAGGGCGACGTCGCCGCCGGCGCGTAAGTTTTTTTGCGCCGGAACCAGCCTTTGCCGGTGGCGGTGCGCTGCGGTTTGAACAGGGCGAATGCGGTCGCCGCCAGAACCAGGCCGATGCCGCTCCAGACCAGGCGATTGGCCAGCAGGAAGCGGTCGAGGCTCGGGATCGCGGTATTGAGTTCGTTGGAGGACCAGTAGCGCAGGGTGCGCCGCAACGCGGCGATGCCGAACGGGTCGATCATTACCGCCAGCCACTCGTTGTCGAGGTCGGCGGCCAGGCCGCGGCCGACGCGGTACAGGATGAAGAACGCGATCACCCCGAGGTAGACCACCAGCAGGTTGCGCGCGGTCACCGCGAGCAAGGCCAGCAACGCACCGATGAACAACAGGTTCGGCAGCACCACCACGCACAGCCCCCAGACGTAGGGCAGCAGCGAGAACGGCCCGAGCCGCTCGGGGTCGATCCACGGCATCAACGGCGCGACCATCAGGCCGGCGGCGACCATCGCGAACACCAGCAGGCAGGCGACCAGGGCGGCGCAGAAGCGGCCGATCAGGAAGTCGCGCTTGCGCATCGGACTGGAGAAGAACAGGTCGGCGGTGCCGAGCTCGAAGTCGCGCAGCAGCGCGCCGGCGACGAAGCTGGCGATGGCGAACAGGCCGAGCAGGCTGAAATAGCTCAGCGCCGTGATCACGGTCGACGGCGCATTGCGATTGACGTTGCCGATGGCGCCGCCGATCTGCACCGCGTCGGAGCTGGTCATCGCGAAGGCGAGCAGTCCGAACAACAGGGAAATCAACCACAACAGCGGCGCGCGCAACTGTTGGCGCAACTCGAAACGGAAGAATTCGGCGATCATCGTCGGCGCGCCCCGCTCAAGCCGCGACACGCGCGTTCTGGCGCAGTTGCTGGAAATACACGTCTTCCAGGCCCGGCGCGACCGGTTCGAAGCCCTCCTCCGGCCGCTCCTGACTGAACACATGGATTACCGGCTGGCCGGCGACCAGGCGCGTCGACAGCACCTGGTAGCGGGTTTCGTAGCTGGCCAGGCTGGCCTTGGTGACCTGCTTGCGCCAGACCTGCGCGCTCAGCGCAGCGATCGCCGCGTTCGGCTCGCCGGCCAGCAGGACCTTGCCCTTGTTGACGATCGCCATGGTCGGGCACAGGTCGGTCACGTCTTCGACGATGTGGGTCGACAGGATCACCGCGACGTTCTCGCCGATCTCGGCCAACAGGTTGAGGAAGCGGTTGCGCTCCTCGGGGTCGAGTCCGGCGGTGGGCTCGTCGACGATCACCAGGCGCGGGTCGCCGAGCAGGGCCTGGGCGATGCCGAAGCGCTGGCGCATGCCGCCGGAAAAGGTGCCGAGCTTCTGCTTGCGCGCGTTCCACAGATTGACCTGGTGCAGCAGGCCGTCGACCACCTCGCGCCGCTGCTTGCGTTGGGTCAGGCCCTTGAGCACGGCGAAATGTTCGAGCAGGTCCTCGGCGCTGACCTTCGGGTACACGCCGAAGTCCTGCGGCAGATAGCCCAGTTGCCGCCGCACCGTGTCCTTGTCGCGCAGCACGTCGATCGGGCGGCCGTCGGCGCCTTCGAGGGTGGCGCTGCCCGCGTCGGCCTCCTGCAGGGTCGCCAGGGTGCGCATCAGCGAGGACTTGCCGGCGCCGTTCGGGCCGAGTAGGCCGAACATGCCTCGCGGGATGTCGAGCGAGATGCCGTCCAGGGCGCGCACGCCGTTGGCATAGGTCTTGGTAAGGCCGCGGATGGTGAGCATCGATGAGTTCCATGCAGAGGGAAGACGGCGCGGCGCGGATCGCCTGGCCTTTCCCGACGCGATCGATGCTAGCGGCCGCCGCGCCTACGCCCATGGGCGTTTCGTCGTCATGACCGATGGCAGGGTCGGTGCCGCGGGCCGCGGCCGGCGGACGCGGGCGCGGGTCGGCCAGCCAGCTAACCGGCCAGTTGGCGCGATTGCAGACGGTAGTCGCGCGGGGACAGGCCGTAGCGCTTCTTGAACGCCATCGACAGATGGCTGTGGCTGGCGAAACCGGCCTCCAGTGCGATGGTGGCGATATCCTCGTCGCTGTCGCGCAGGCGCCGACACACCCGGCGCAAGCGTTCGCCGAGTACGTACTGGATCGGCGTCGCGCCGAAGGCGGCGCGGAACGCGATCAACAGCCGGTGCACGCTGAGTCCGGCGAGTCCGGCGAGCACGGACAGTCGGATCGGCTGGTCCAGATGCGCCTGGATATAGTCCTCGATGCGTCGCCGTTGCGCCGGCTGCAGGCGCTGCGCGGCCGCGGCCGACCCGCTCGGCCCGCCCGACGTTACGCCGTACTCGCGCAACAGATGCAGCCCCAGCGCCTGGCCCAGCGCTTCGCGCAGCATCGCCGCCAGGTCGTCCCCCTGATCGCTGAGCCCGGCGATGCGCGCGGCCAGGCCGTGCACGAAAGGATCGCGCTGCCTCATGCGTGCGGCGAGATCGGCGGCGCCGTCGCGGCAGGGGCCGAAGCGGGCCGGATCGATGGTGAACTCGGCGTAGGCGATCTCGCCGCCGAGCGCTTCGCCCTGGTAGCGCCGGCCGGCGGGGATCAGCCACAGGTCGCCGGCCGCGGGCGGCAGGCGCATCCGCCCGGCGCCCTCGATCCGTGTGTCCAGGCGCCGCATCGCTCCGTCGAGATGGACGATCAGAGTGTGGCGGTCGTGCTGCAGGCGCCACTGGGTCGGCTCGGCGATGCTCTCGGAGGCGAAGGCGAATTCCAGGCCGGGCGCCAGAGTCAGCTCGCGATTGAACGCAAGCCGGCGCGCGCCGAGCCAATCGCGCACCGCGGCCGCGCCCAGGGCCGCTTCGCCGCGGGCGGTGGCGTCGGCCGCCACGGCCGGCGGAGATGTTGAAAGGGGCTCGGACATTGTGGAAGCGCAACGGGCGTGGGGCGAGTTAAACATGATGCCGATCACATTCGCGTCAACGTCCGCGGCGGCATCCCCGCCGCGCTCCCCCCACGCAACGGAGTTCCATCCCATGCCCGATCGTTCCCTCCACGGCAAGGCCCTCGTCATCGGCGGCGGCGCCAAGAACCTCGGCGGCCTGATCTCGCGCGAGCTCGCCCAGGGCGGCGCCGCCGGCATCGCCGTCCACTACAACAGCGACGCCACCCGCGCCGCCGCCGAGGAAACGGTCGCCGCCGTGCGCGCCGCCGGCGCCGATGCCTTCGCCCATCAGGGCGACCTGACCCGGCCGGAGGAAGTCGAAAAGCTGTTCGACGCAGCCAAGGCGCGCTTCGGCAAACTCGACATCGCCATCAACACCACCGGCATGGTCATCAAGAAGCCGCTGGTCGAGGTGACCGAGGACGAGTACGACCGCATGTTCGCGGTCAATGCCAAGGCTGCGTTCTTCTTCATCCAGCAGGCCGGCAGGCAGTTGGCCGACGACGGCAACGTCTGCACCATCGTCAGCTCGCTGCTGGCCGCGTACACGCCGTTCTATGCGGTGTACCCGGGCAGCAAGGCGCCGATCGAACATTTCACCCGCGCCGCCTCCAAGGAATTCGGCGAGCGCGGGATTTCGGTCAACGCGGTCGGCCCGGGGCCGATGGACACGCCGTTCTTCTACCCGGCCGAGTCCAGGGAGTCGGCGGCCTACCACGCCACCGCGGCGGCCCTGAGCAACCGCACCGCAAGCGGCCTGACCGAGATCCGCGACATCGCCCCGCTGGTCAAGTTCCTGGTCACCGACGGCTGGTGGATCACCGGCCAGACCATCTTCGCCAACGGCGGCTACACCACCCGTTGAGCGATGCCGGCGCGGCGCGTGCACGTCGCCTGCACGCGCCGCCGCCAACCATGGGCCGAAGATGCCTGCCCTGCGCCGTACGGGAACGGCCGCGGCGCATTCACAGGGGGAACGCGATGCATACGGTGATGGTGATACTCGGTGGACTGGCGTTGTTGGGGCTATGCCTGCTGGCCGCGCGGCTGTTCGGCGGCCCGGGCCCCGGGCCGATGCTGACCGCGCTCAAACTGTTCCTGCCGCTGTGGTTCATAGGCGCGGCGATCAACTTGTGGATCGGCGTCGCGCGCGCCGGTTACAGCGTGGCCGAGGAACTGCCGATCTTCCTGCTGGTGTTCGGCGCGCCGGCCGCGGTCGCGCTGCTGCTATGGTGGAAGCTCTCGCACGGCTAAGCTGCACGGCCGAACCGCAGACGCCGCCATGACTCCTGCCCGCACCACCCTGCTGCGCAACCGCGAAGGCCACGCCAAGGTCGGCTTCAGCGAGCTGTTCTTCGACCTGGTGTTCGTGTTCGCGATCACCCAGCTGTCCCACACTCTGCTCGAAGATCTCACCGCGCTCGGCGCGCTGCGCACCGGCCTGCTGTTCCTGGGCGTGTGGTGGCTGTGGATCTTCACCTCCTGGGTCACCAATTGGCTCGACCCGGACAAGGTGCCGGTGCGGGTGATGATCTTCGCCCTGATGTTCGGCGGCCTGCTGCTGTCGTCGTCCCTGCCGCAGGCCTTCGGCGAACGCGGACTCGCCTACGGGCTGGCGTTCGCGGCGATGCAGGTCGGGCGCACCGCGTTCATGCTGTGGGCGCTGCGCGGCGGGCGCAACCCGGGCAACTTCCGCAATTTCCTGCGCATCCTGATCTGGATGTCGATCTCGGCGGTATTCTGGGTGCTCGGCGGGCTGGCCGATCCGGAATCGCGGATCCTGTGGTGGCTGGCCGCGGTGGCGATCGAATACCTGGGCCCGATCACCTATTTCCCCGTGCCCGGCCTCGGCCGCTCCTCGCTGTCGGACTGGGACGTCGAGGGCGCGCACCTGTCCGAGCGCTGCGGCTTGTTCATCATCATCGCCCTGGGCGAATCGATCCTGATCACCGGCGCCACCTTCGCCAAGCTCGACTGGAACCCCACCACCGTCGCCGCGTTCTGCGCCGCGTTTCTCGGCAGCGTGGCGATGTGGTGGATCTATTTCGACAGCGGCGCCGAACGCGCGACCCACCGCATGCTGCAGCAGACCGACCAGACCCGGCAGGCGCGCCAGGCCCGCAACGCCTATACCTATCTGCACCTGCTGATCGTCGGCGGCATCGTGGTGTGCGCGGTCGCCGACGAACTGGTGCTGGTCCATCCCGACCATGCCGACGCCGCCGGCGTCGCCGCGATCATCGGCGGGCCGGGCTTGTACCTGCTCGGTTGCGCCTGGTTCAAATGGGTCACCAACACCCGCGCGTTTCCGCCGTTCTCGCATTGCGCCGGCCTGTTGCTGCTGGCCGCGCTGGCGTTCGCGAGCGGGTCGCTGCATTTGTCGCCGTTGATTCTCGGCGTGTCGACCAGCGCGATCCTGATGATCGTCGCGGCGTGGGAGACCATGGCCGTGCGGCGCGGATCGCGCGAGGTCGCGCCAGCGGCGCATTGACCGCCGCGGAGGCCGGCGCTTTCGCAGGGTAGGTGCGGCGCGAGCCGCGACATCGCTGTGGCGGTCTTGCGGCGCATCTCTCATGGACGATCAAGATCAAGATCAAGATCAGGACCAAGATCAAATCCAAAGCTTCCGCCACTGAAGCGGCGGGTTACTTTCTTTTGTCTAAAGCAACAAAAGAAAGATAACCAAAGAAAAGTGCTTTATTTTGAATCACAAGCCCGCACGATCGATGCATACGCGGTGATTTTTCATACGGGACATCCCTGTCCCGATGAAAAACGGCGCGCATCCCTGCGCGCCGCCCTCCGGGTCTTCTTTGGCCTTCGCGAGTGCGTGGCGACGCACAGCAACAGCCAAACAACAAAACCGGAGGGCGGCGACGCCATCCCCTGTAGGAGCGGCGTGAGCCGCGACCACGGAACG
The DNA here is from genome assembly GCF_051217035.1 of Lysobacter sp. 1R34A. Lineage (NCBI taxonomy): Bacteria > Pseudomonadati > Pseudomonadota > Gammaproteobacteria > Lysobacterales > Lysobacteraceae > Lysobacter > Lysobacter sp. 1R34A. The sequence goes on along the minus strand of NZ_JBPKJP010000047.1, from coordinate 12,032 downwards.
CGCAGAACCAACGAGGCCGACGCCGCCCATCGAAGCGGCGCGCTTTCGCCGGGGTAGGAGCGGCGCAAGCCGCGACCGCGAATCTGCGGCCGCCGGCGCGGGTGCGGGGTTGCGTGGTCGCGGCTCACGCCGCTCCTACAGTGGTCGGTACGCGGCGCCGTTGCCGTTGCCGTTGCCGTTGCCGTTGCCGTTGCCGAGATTTTGATCTGCTTTGCTGCTTCACCGCTTTGCCGGTCAAATGAAGACCCGGAGGGCGGCCCGCAGGGATGCGGGCCGTGCGCAAGCAGGCCATGGATGGCCTGTCTGGAGCATGCCTGCGTCGGCAGCGATCGCGCGGGCTTGTGCCCTTGCAAGGAGAAGCACTTTTCTTTGGTGACTTTCTTTTGTTGCTTTGGACAAGAAAGTTACCCGCACCCTTTAGGGGGCGGAAGCTCTGCGCTTGCTGTGGCTTCACCGCCTCATGCCCGGTGACGTCGCAACCGAGACAGCGCGGTCGCGACTTGCGTCGCTCCTACCCTGGCGATAACACGCCGCTTCGGCGAATGATGATGGCCTTGGTACCTGCGCGCGTCCCTTGGTCGCGGCTCACGCCGCTCCTACAGGAGGCGCTACGGGCATGCGGCTTCGATGAGCAGTGTCGGCGTTGCCGCTTCTATCCGTCCCGTGGTCGCGGCTTACGCCGCTCCTATAGGGGGTACCACCCGACGCGCGCCGAAACCGCCATGGCGCGGTCGCGGCCGCCTCTCGGCCTCATCGACTGCTTTTTTGCTTAGAGACCGTACGAAAGCTTTGACATCGCCGCCCCTTACGGATAATTTGCGCCGGCCAGTGTGACTTGAGTCACATATATGGTGAGAGCCAGCGCCCGATCGACCGGCGCCGGCCGTCGGCGATGATCTACAGGGGATCGTATGCGAAGTCAGCAAAACACCGTGCCGCGCCAGCGGCTCGGCGAGCACGCTCATGCCATCGTTTTCGCTGCCGGCCAGGATGGCGCGAGGTTCTTGCCGATCCTGCGCCCGGGCACCGCCCTTCGCACACTGGCCTGGTGGTCGGCCGTGCTGGTCGCCGTGAGCGGCCTGCCGGTGTCGGCCTCGGAACAGAACGGCGCCGTCGACACCGCCTTGAACCGCGTCAGCTATGCATCGGCGCTGACGGTGACGGCGGTGACCAACGGCGGCACTCCGGGCACCACTTCGACCAGCATCGGCGCGAACGCGTTCGACGGTAATCCGGCGGGCGCCTACGACCCGCGCATCAACCTGACTTCCAACACCTTCAATTTCCTGACGCCCTCGCCCTCGAACTCGGCGGTCACCGTCGCCAGCGGCGGCCAGGAAGCAGCCGGCACCCTGACCTTCAATTTCAGCCGGCCGGTAGTGAACCCGCGCTTCCACTTCGCCCGCCTCGGCGGCACCGGCGGCAGCGCCGGCAACAGCACGACCTTCCTGACCGCGACCGGCGGCGCGACCTGGACGGTGATCGGCGGCGCCCTATCGACGGCCCTCGGCAACACGCGCTTGCGCGCCTCCTCGACGACTCCTTCGGTGACCTGTACCGACCCGGCCTCGACTTCGGGTTGCGGCACCGCGCAGCTCAACGGCACCTTCACCTCGGCCGCCTTCAACATCGGCCTCGGCAACCCGACCACGGTCGCCGGCACCATCACGGCCGACGGTTATGGGGTAACCATCACCGTCGACGAAGACTTCAGCGACGCGCCGGTGAGTTACGGCATGGCCGGCCACGTCAATTCGGGCCTGACCCTGGGCGCCAGCCTCAGCATCGATCCGACCGCGCCGTTGACGATTCCGAATGGCACCGCCTACATCACCACCCCGCCGGCGACCAGCCCGCGCGCCAGCAACACCGCCACCGGCGATACCGATGACGCGCTGGGCAGCTTGTCGCCGGTCGGCGTCGGCAGCTACAGCCTGTCGGTGCCGGTGGCCGGGTTCCAGTCGGTCCCCGGCGCGACGCCGCAGTTGTGCGGCTGGATCGACTTCAACCGCAACGGCACGTTCGAGTCCCCCGGCGAGCGCGCCTGCGCCACGGTGAGCGGCAACGGCAACGTGGTCTTGAACTGGACGATCCCGACCGGCGCGACCTATGTCGCCGGCGAGAGCTATGCGCGCCTGCGCCTGGGCTACACCGCCGCGCAGGTGCAGAGTGCGACCGGCCTGGCCGACAGCGGCGAGGTCGAGGACTATCCGGTCACCCTGTTGCCGCGCGTGCGCCTGACCAAGGCCTTGGTGCCGACCTCCGCCCCGGGCTTGTTCAACCTGTCGGTGGCTCCGGCCTCGGCGACCGCGGTGCAGACCAACAGCGGCACCGTCGCCAACGTCGGCCACGGCGGCACCACCGATTGGGTGCCGGTGCCGTTCGGCACCCTGATCACCGTCAGCGAGACCGCCGGCACCGGCACCAGCCTGAGCAACTACAGCTCGAGCATCGCCTGTACCGACCGCTCCGGCGGCGCCATCACGCTCGGCGCGGCGGGCACCACCCGCACCTTCTCCAGCCTGGTCAGCGCTCCGGTGGGCCCGCCGACCACGCCGAACACCGCCGACGCCAACCTCAGCGAAATCAGCTGCGTCGCGACCAATGCGCGGCTGCCCACCGTGCAGGTGGTCAAGGTCACCCAGAACGGCGTCGGCACCTTCTCGTTCGGCGGCAGCAACGGCATCGCCAACCACGACATCACCACCGTCACCGCCGGCACCGGCGTGGCCGGCCCGGTGCAGTTGCTGACCGCTGCGAGCACCGCGACCGCGGTGACCGAAGCGCCGCTGCCGGCCGGCTATTTGCTGGGCGGCATTTCCTGCAGCGGGCTCGGCGCCGGCGGAACTGCCAGCGTCGACCTGCCGAACCGCAGCGTGAGCCTCGATGCGGCCGCGACGGCATCGGGCAGCGCCATCGTCTGCACCTTCACCAACGTCGCCCAAGTCGCCGACCTGGTCATCACCAAGACCAATACGCCCTTGGCCGGCGATAGCGACCAAGCCAACGACACCCTGGTGCGCGGCGCGACCACCCAATACAGCCTGCGCGTCACCAACAACGGACCGGTATCGGTGACCGGCGCGGTGGTGCGCGACACGCCCGGCGCCGGCCTGAATTGCCCGGCCGGCAATGTCGTCAGCTGCAGCAGCGTGCCGGCCGGCGCCTGCCCGGGCGCACCGAACCCGATCCTGATGAGCGACCTGAGCGCGGGCGTGGCCCTGGGCACGCTCTCGGTCGGAACCGTCGCGACTCTGAGCTTTTCCTGCACCGTGCTGTGAGGCCGCGGCGGACGCAGGTCCGCCGCCGTCCGTCAAAAGCGCCGATCGCGCGCCGCGCGATCGGCTGCGCGTTGTTCACTAGCGCGCCGCCCCGGAAAGAGCGCATCGGTCCTGATCGCTCCCGGCTCGCTGCCGGCGATCCTCGCCACGCTGCGCGGGGAAGCCGGGGTTACTCGGCGACCGGCGATCCTCCGGTACCCCTGCCGGGAATACCCGGCTATCGAACCGGGTCGGCCCGAAGCGGCCGCGCCGCTCAAACCTCCAAAGTCATCCCCGGCCTGGCCAGTTGCACCTGGATCCCGAAGCGCTCGCCGATCTCGCCGGCCAGCGCTTCGCGCGCCTTGTCTTCGCCGTGGACCAGGGCCAGCTGCGGGCGGCCGCCGATCTGTCCGTACCACTCGATCAAGCCCTTCTGGTCGGTATGCGCCGACAGCCCGCCGATGGTGTGGCGCTGGGCGTTGGCGCGGACGTCCTTGCCGTGGATGCGCACCCACTGCGCGCCGTCGACCAGGCGCCGGCCGATCGTGCCCTCGGCCTGGTAGCCGACGAACACCACGTGGGTCTGCGGCTTGCCGAGATTGTGCTTGAAGTGATGCAGGATGCGGCCGGCGTTGGCCATGCCGGACCCGGCGATGACGATGGCGCCGCGCTCGATGCGGTTGATCGCCATCGAGTCCTCGGCGCTCGCGGTCAGGCGCAGGTTCGGCAGCTGGAACGGGTTCGGGGCGGCCTTCCACACCTGCACGGCGTCTTCGTCGAACAGGTCGGCGTGGCGGTCGTAGACCGCGACCACCTTGGCCGCCATCGGGCTGTCGAGGAAGATCTGCCAGCGCGACAGGTTCCACTCGTCCCAGTACTTGGCGAACCAGTACAGCAGCTCCTGGCTGCGGCCGACCGCGAACGCCGGGATCAGGACATTGCCGCCGTCGTTCCAGGCCCGCTCGAGGATGCGGCCGAGTTCGAGGATGGTTTCGGCGCGGTCCTTGTGCAGGCGGTCGCCGTAGGTCGATTCCATCAGCACCAGGTCGGCCTGCGCGATCGGCGCGGGGTCGCGCAGGATCGGCGTGCCCTTCGGCCCGATGTCGCCGGAGAAGACCAGGGTCCTGCCCTCGGCGCGCAATTCGACCGCGGACGAGCCGAGGATGTGGCCGGCCTCGCGGAACTCGATCTCGACGCCCGGCAGGATGCTGCGGGGGCTGTCGTAGGGCATCGGCTCGACCCGCTGCATGGTCGCCTCGACGTCTTCGCGCGTGTACAGCGGCACGGCTTCGGGCTGGCCTTGCGCGCGCCGGCGGTTGCCGCGCTCGGTTTCGCTCTCGGCGATCGACGCCGAGTCCAGCAGCATGATGCGCATCAATTCGGCGGTCGCGGCCTGGGCATAGATCGGCCCGCGAAAACCGCGCCGCAGCAGCAAGGGCACGCGGCCGATGTGGTCGATGTGGGCGTGGCTGATCACCAGCGCGTCCAGCGCAGCGGCATCGAACGCGAAGGGATCGAAGTTGCGCCGTTCGGCTTCGGGACTGCCCTGGATCATGCCGCAGTCGAGCAGGATGCGATGGCCGCCGGCCTCGACTTCGTGCAGGGAACCAGTGACTTCGCCGGCCGCGCCGTGGAAATGGACTCGCATGCAATGAACTCCGCCGGTCTGGATCGATAAGGCCGCACGCTAGCATGCGACCCGGCCCGGCTACGCGATGCGCCCGGGCCGGATCGCGGCGCGGCGGCGCGGACCGGCCGGCATCGCGTCCGGCGCGGATCGCGCGAACCGCTGGACTCGGCGCTGCGGCCGCACAAACCGGGCAAAACTGAACGGATTCGCGCTACCCCACATGACCTTCGACACCCTTCCCGGCCCGGGAACGGGACTATCGTCCGCCCGTGATCCGGGAAAGACCGAGCCGAGCGGCTCCGAAATCCGCCACACTCCCGATTCGTATCTCGCCAACGCCTCTCCGGCTGGAGCCCGCTGTGACCTTCAAAAAACCGCAAGTCCTGCTGTTGTCCCTCGCCATCGCCACGGTCGTGGCCGCCTGCGCCAAGCAGGAAACCCCTGCCCCGACCACGCAGCCCCCGGTCGACAAGCCCGCCGAAACCAGCGCGTTGAAGCTCGACGAGAGCAAGCTGCCGCCGGTCAACCGTTTCGTCGTCGCCGACCTGGACACCACCAAGGACGCCTGCACAGACTTCGGCGGATACGTCAACGGCAAGTGGCTCGCCGCAAACGCCATCCCGGGCGACCGCACCTCGTGGGGCGCGTTCGAGATGCTCGACGAGCGCTCCACCGCGGTGCAGCGCCAGATCGCCGAACAGGCCGCGGCCGACAGCAAGGCCACCGGCGTGGAGAAGATCGTCGGCGACCTGTGGTCGACCGGCATGGACGCGGCCAAGATCAACGCCCAGGGCCTGGAGCCGCTGAAGGCCGACCTGGCCAAGATCGACGCGCTCGACAGCGCCGAGAAGATCGCCGAGTACCTGCGCGCGTCCGCCGCCACCGGCGACAACCCGCTGTTCGGCTTCGGCGCCGAAGCCGACTTCAAGGATTCGGCCAACAACATCGCCTACGCCTCGCAGGGCGGCCTGGGCCTGCCGGATACGCCGTACTACTCCGACGCCAAGCACAAGGACAAGCTCGCCGCGTACGAGGCCCACATCGCCAAGGTGCTCGAACTCGGCGGCACCCCGGCGGCCGACGCCGCCAAGCAGGCCAAGGACGTGGTCGCGTTCGAGACCCGCCTGGCCAAGGTCTCGAAGTCGCGCGAACAGCTCTCGCGCGACGTCTCGCTGTACTACAACCCGGTCAGCCCGGCCGACGCCGACAAGCTGACGCCGAACTTCTCCTGGACCAAGTTCTTCGAGTCGCAGGGCGTGGCCCTGCCGAAGATGTTCTCGCTCGCGGTGCCGGCCTTCCACCAGGAAGTCAGCAAGATGATCGGCGAAGTCCCGGCCGACCAGTGGAAGGCCTACCTGCGCTTCCACGCCATCGACAGCGCCTCGCCCTACCTGTCGGACGCCTTCGTCGAAGAGAACTTCAACTTCTACAGCAAGACCCTGCGCGGCCAGAAGGAACTCAAGGAGCGCGGCAAGCGCGTCCTCGACACCATCGAAGGCCAGGCCGGCGAAGCGCTGGGCCAGTTGTACGTCAAGGTCGCCTTCACTCCCGAATCCAAGGAGCGCATGCAGATCCTGGTCAAGAACCTCAGCGAAGCGCTCAAGGTCCGCATCGAGAACCTGGCCTGGATGAGCGCCGACACCAAGAAGAAGGCGATCGAGAAGTGGGCCAGCTTCACGCCCAAGATCGGCTACCCGGACAAGTGGCGCGACTGGAGCGGCCTGTCGACCAGCCGCGACAGCTACTACGCCAACGTCAAGGCGGCCAACGAGTTCAATTACAAGTGGAACCTCAGCAAGATCGGTAAGCCGGTCGACAAGACCGAATGGGGCATGCCGCCGCAGATGGTCAACGCCTACTACAACCCGCTGCAGAACGAGATCGTGTTCCCGGCCGCGATCCTGCAGCCGCCGTTCTTCGATCCCAAGGCCGACGACGCCACCAACTACGGCGGCATCGGCGCAGTGATCGGCCACGAGATGACCCACGGCTACGACGACCAGGGTTCGCGCTTCGGGCCGACCGGCAACATGGAAGTGTGGTGGGCGCCGAGCGACACCAAGGCCTTCTCGGGCCTGACCGACAAGCTGATCGAGCAGTTCAACGCTTATGAAGCCGCACCGGGCCAACACGTCAACGGCAAGCACACCCTCGGCGAGAACATCGCCGACCTCGGCGGCCTGGCCACCGCCTACGACGCGATGAAGAAGGCCGCCGGCGACACCCCGGACCCGAAGACCGACGGTTTCACCCGCGATCAGCGCTTCTTCCTCAACTGGGCGACGGTGTGGCGCCGCAATTTCACCGCCGAGGAAATGAAGGTGCGTCTGCAGACCGACGAGCACGCCCTGGCCAACTTCCGCGCGATCGGCGCGCCGTCGAACCTGCCGGCCTTCGCCGCCGCGTTCTCGTGCAAGCCGGGCCAGCCGATGGTCCGCGAGGGCGACAAGCAGGTGGTGATCTGGTGAGGACCGCGGCGCGAGCCTAGTCCCGCGCCAACGCGAATCGCCTGACGAAGGCCCGGGAATCCCCGGGCCTTCGTTTTTTGTTCTTGTTGTTTTGCCGCTACGCGAGGCGTTTCGTCTACGCCGGCAGGCCATCGCCGCGGCGTATCCGCGGGCGATCGCTCAGGCGTCGCTCCAGCTCAGATATTCGCCGTTCTTCCCCAAGCGCCCGCTCGCGGCGACCGAAGGCAGTGCGGAGCCGAGAGAGGGCCGGGGTAAGCGAGCGATGCTTGCGAGCCACCGGCTCGCGCGTTCGCGAACGCCAGGCGCTGGGGCCGGGGCACGGGTGGGTGAGAGCGGGCGTCCCCTCTCCCGGCCTGCGGCCGGTATCGCCCCTGGGCGGCCCTGCCTCGGCCCGTCCCCCAACCGCCAAACCCGTTCATCGCCGTCACCGGGGCTGTTGTTAAACTCCCGCATCCCCAGGATGGAATACGCGATGTCGACCCTACGCCCGCTTGCCTGCGCCCTCGCCCTCAGCCTGATTGCCGGCCTGGCCTCGCCGACCGCCGATGCCGCCAAGAAAAAAGCCGCCGCCAAGCCCAAGGCGCCCGCCGCCGCATCGGCCTGCAGCGACTTCTACGCCAGCGCCAACGCCGACTGGTTGCGCAGCAACCCCTTGTCCGGCGCCGGCTCGGTGTCCGCGCTCGAAACCCTCGCCGCCAACGCGCGCAAGCAACAGCTGGAACTGCTCAACAGCGCGATGACCGCGCCGCAGGGCAACGTGCAGAAGCTGCTCGGCGACTTCTGGGCCAGCGGCCTGGACGAGGCCGCGGTCGAGCGCGACGGCTCGCAACCGATCGCCCCGCTGCTGGGCCGCATCAACGCGATCAAGAAGGCCAAGGAGATCCCGGCCTCGATCGCCGCGCTGCACCAGGTCGGCATCCCGGTCGCCTTCAACTTCGGCGCCGACATCGACCTGCAGGACCTGGAGCGCCACATCGGCTACTTCAGCCAGGGCGGCCTCGGCCTGCCCGACCCGGCCTATTACACCCGCAGCGACGCCGATACCCGCCAGCTGCTCGGCCACTACAACAACTACGTACAGAAGATCCTGACCCTGACCGGCACCTCCAAGGACAAGCTGGCGGCCGAGTCGCTGTTCGTGATCGACCTTGAGACCCGCATCGCCCGCGCCTCCAAGTCGCTGCCGGACCTGCGCGACCCGCGCGCGAACTATGCCCCGGTCGCGGTCGCGACCCTGGCCAAGCAGTACAAGAACCTGCAGCTGGGCGCCTTCCTCAAGGCCCAGGGCGTCACCGACGACAGCGTCTCGCTGGCCAACCCCCAGCTGTTCGCCGAACTGGACAAGCTGCTCGGCAGCCTCAAGCCCGAGCAGTGGAAGACCTACCTGCGCTGGCGCGTCGGCGATTCGATGGCGCCGTACCTGGCCAAGCCGTTCCGCGACGCCGAGTTCGAGTTCCGCGGCCGCGTGCTGCGCGGCCAGGCCGCGCCGGCGCCCCGCCAGCAGGCGGTGCTCGATGCGATCACCCTCGCCGCCGGCCCGATGGTCGGCCACGAATACGCCGCGCGTTATCTGCCGGCCGCTACCGATGCGCGCGCCGAACAGATCGCCGCCCAGTTGCGCGACGCGGTGGGCAAGGCGATCGATGCCGACACCCGCTTCAGCGAGGCGGTCAAGCAAGAGGCCCGCGCCAAGCTCGGCAAGCTCAAGATCGAAGTCGGCACGCCCAAGCGCGATCTCGACTACACCGTGCAGCCGATGGGCCGCGGCAGCTTCGGCAGCAACATGCTGATCGCCTCGACCTGGCGCCACCGCGAGGAAATGAAGCGGATCGGCCGCGGCAACGCCGACCGCCGCTGGGACGTGCTGCCGCAGGAGCCGTCGCTGGCCTACGACATCGCCCAGAACCGCCTGATCGTGACCGCGGCGATGTTGCAACCGCCGGTACTCGACCTGAGCAAGCCCGAGGCCGCGCAATACGGCTCCTACGGCGCCCTGGTCGGCGCCGAACTGACCCACGGCTTCGACAGCCGCGGCCGCTACGTCAACGCCAAGCAGGAAGTGCGGGACTGGTGGACCCCGGCCGAAGTCTCGGCCTGGGATTCGCTCGCCGGCCGCGTCGCCGCGCAGTACAGCGCCGAGTCCTATCCGGGCCTGAGCGGGGTCAAGGTCAACGGCAACCAGGTCCGCGAAGTCGCCGTCGCCGACCAGGCCGGTGTCGAACTGGCGTGGTCGGCCTACCGCGCCGCCGCGCCCTCGGCGACCAAGGACGCCAACCAGGCCTTCTTCCGCGCCTGGGCCGGGCTGTGGGCCCAGCAACTGAGCCCGGAAGTCGCCGCGCAGCGCTCGGCCGCCGGCATCCACGCCCCGGGCCAGTGGCGCACCAACGTGCCGCTGTCGAACCTGGCCGCCTTCGGCGAGACCTTCGGCTGCAAGGCCGGCACCGCGATGCAGCGCAAGCCCGACCAGCAGATCAAGGTGTTTCCCTGATCTGCCCGGGTTGAACTCGGGTCGATCGGAGCGAGCGATCGCAACGAGGCATCAGCATCTGCAGTGAAGAAAAGCCCGGCGCAAGCCGGGCTTTTCGTTGCGGGCCGTCGCAGGGCTCACAACAAGGACAGCGCCTGCGCCTGCGTGCGTTGCGTGTCGATGTCCAACACCCGGCCCTGGTCGTCGTACAGCAGCAGGCGGCCGTCCTGCTCCCGCACCGACACCGCCGCGCCGTAGGGCCAATCGATCGCCGCGAGCGAGGCGGCGTCGTTGAAGCGAACCAGGTGGAAGCGCATCGCCTCCTCGCCGTACAGGCCGACCAGAAAACCGTTGGCGAGCGACTTGATGCTGCAGTCGCGCAGCTTGCCCAGCCCGTGCGCCGGCAAGCGGACGCTGCGCCGGTAGCTCGCCCACGAATACGCCAGCGCGATGCCGTCCTCGTCGGCCGAAACGTCCAGCAATTGCGCGCCGGTGATCGGGTGCAGTCGCAGGCGTTGTTCGAGGCTCTCGGGCACCGCATCGCGCGAGCGCAACGCGCGCCGCGGCAACCGGTAATGCCAACAACTCGCGCCGCGCGCGTCCTGGATCAGGAACAACTCGTCGGCGGCGAAATACTCGGCCGCGATCACCCGGGTGTTCGGCTCGCTGACGCTCCACAACACGTCCAGCGACGGCCGCGCCGCGTCGACCACCAGCAGGCGGTCGTTCGACACCAGCGACCAGGCGATGCCGTCGTAGCGATCGGCGGCGAACTGGATCGGCATCACCCCCAGGTCGGCGATCTCGTGATGGGCCAGGTCGAGGCGGGCGATGCGCGACACCGCCTCGCGCGGCGCGATCGCCAGCGCGACCTGCAGGCTGTCGGCGATCGCCAGCTTGTAGGCCGGCACCGCGTAACGGCGGATGCTGCGGCCGTGACGGTCGATCACCGCGACGCCGGCCTCGCCGAGCGCGGCGAGATAGCGGCCCTCTCCGATCGCGGCGACGTCGTGCGCGTGGTGGAGCCCGGCCGCAGGCGCCTGCCAGCGCTGCTCGTCCCGGCTCTCCCAGAACTTGCGTCCGGCCATCGCCGGCACGTCCCACGCGGGCAGATCGGCGCGCAACCAGGGGTCGCCGGACAACTTCAGCAACCGCTCCAGTTGCGGGCGGTCGAGCGCGTTCGCGCAGGCGGCCCGGTCGGCCGCGAGCGCCGGCAACACCCGGGTGGCCAACAGGCGCACCGCCGTGCCCTTGTCCCTGCGCTTGTCCTGGCCGGCGAGCAAGGCCTCCGCCAGGGCCGCGCGCGGCAATGGCGGCGAGGCCGGGTCGGCCAAGGTCGCGATGCGTTCGGCGTAGTGTTCTATGGTGTCGGGCAGCAGGCTGGCGCGTTGCACCAGCGCGCGCGCCGACAACTCGTCGCCGGCCGCTTCGGCCGCGAGCAGCCAGCGCCCGGCCTGTTCGCGCAGTGCCGGCTCGGGCCAGACCGCATCGACCGCAGCCAGCCACTGCCCCCGCTCGACCAGGGCTTGGCCCCATTCGCGGCGCAGCCTGCCGGCATGCTCGGGATGGTCTTTTTCCAGCATCGCGATCGCCGCGGCGAAGGCGTTGTCGCGGCGCGCGACCAGGACCGCGCGCTCGCTGTCGCCGGCCAGCATCAGCAGGCGGATGATGGTTTCAGCCGGCATGTCCCAGCCCAGCGCGAGTTCGGCGGCCTGCGCGTGGCGCTGGTGGCGGACCAGATAATCCAGCGCTTCCTGGCGCGCGTTGAGCAGTTCGGCGAGCACGAACACCGCCTCGTCGACCCAGTCCTGGCGGTCGAGTTTGTCGAAGGCCTGGCGATAGAGTTTGCGCAGGTGCTCGCGCTCGCAGTCGCCCAGACCGATGTCCGCGGCGGCCTGGCGTTCCCCGCCGAGGCTGAGGTCGCCGCGCCGGCCCGGCGTGCCGAAGGCCTGGCCCAGCGAGTCGCCGCGGCCGTCGATCGGCAAGGCATTGCGCAGCGCCTCGCCGAGATCGCCTTTTTCGAACTGCGCCATCATCCGGCGCAGATAGGCGCCCTGGCGCATGCCGATCAGTTTCGAGGCGCGGCTCGCCATCGCGAAACGCACCAGCGCCTGCCGCCATGCCTGTGGCGCGCGCGGCGCCGTGCGCGCGCGCAACGCGCCGGCACCGCCGTTACGCATCTGCGCGCCGTTGCGCGCCGGCGCCGG
>NZ_JBPKJP010000046.1:0-31854 GCF_051217035.1 Lysobacter sp. 1R34A | reverse complement strand
GGGCACGCCCAAACCGGTCAGCGCCGCCGAAGCGCTGAACCTGCTCGAGATGGTGCTGAGCTGGAACAACGCGCGCCTGGTGTACACCGGCGGCCGCTACAACATCGTCCCCGTTGGGGACGTTTCGCCTGGGGCGCCGGCGCACTCGCCGCGATGCTGGCCTTGGCGGCGGTGCCGCGCTGGCTGCAGCCGTCGGTGCCGGAGACGGTTTACGTCACCCAGGTCGGCGAAAGCCGCACCATCGCCCTCGACGACGGCTCGCGCGTCAGCATGGACACCGACAGCCGCCTGGTCGTGGATTTTTCCGGCGACGAGCGCCGCCTCGTCCTCGATCGCGGCCGCGCCTACTTCCGGGTCGCCAAGGCCGCGCGGCCGTTCGTGGTGCACACCGAGGACGGCAGCGTCCGCGCCGTCGGCACCGAGTTCGAGGTGTACCGGCATGACGACACCACCGAGGTCGCCCTGGTCGAAGGCCGGATCGCCTTGCTCGCGGCGCCGGCGGCCGATGCCAAGCAGGCCGCGCTCGGTACCCTCGATCCCGGCCAGAAAGCCCGCCTGGGCAAGCACCAGCCTCTGCATCGTTTGCCACCGGCCGCACCGGGCGCCTTGCCGACCTGGCTGTCGGGCAAGCTGGTGTTCGAAGACCAGGCCTTGTCGGCCGCAGTCGCCGAGTTCAACCGCTACAGCCGCCGGCGCATGGTCCTGGACGGCGACCAAGTCGCGCGCCTTCGCGTCAGCGGCGTATTCCGCAGCGACGATCCGCATGCCTTCGTCGAAGCCCTGGAACAGCTGTACCCGGTAGGCGTCGAGGAATCCCCCGCCGGCGATATCGTGATCGTCGCGCGGCGCTGAGCATAGTTGGCGGGTGTTTTGCAGCCTGAGGGATCAGTCAGTTTCGGCGCGAGACCGAAACCGTGCGGTCGCGACTGACGTCGCTCCTACAAATACTCCGCCGTCGCGCATGCTCCTGCCGTTGCCGTTGCCGTTGCCGTTGCCGTTGCCGTTGCCGTTGCCGTGCGCCGGTTCGCACTAGCGAAGGCAATCGAAGACCCGGAGGGCGGCCCGCAGGGATGCGGGCCGTTTTTCATCGGGACAGGGAGGTCCCGTATGAAAAATCACCGCGTATGCACCGATCGTGCGGGCTGGTGATTCAAAACAAAGCATTTTTCTTTGGTTACCTTTCTTTTGTTGCTTTAGACAAAAGAAAGTAACCCGCCGCTTCAGTGGCGGAAGCTTTGGGTTTGATCTTGATCTTCCACGAGGAGTGCGCCGCGAGACCGCCGCAGCGATGTCGCAGCTTGCGCCGCTCCTACCCTGCGAGAGCACGCCGCTTCGACGAATGGCGACGGCCCCGTCATCTCTGCGCGCCCGCGGCGGCTCAATCTTGCGCCGATGCCGACGGACCCATCAGGGTAAGAGCGACGCAAGTCGCGACCGCGCCGTCTGCTTTCGCGCCGTCACCGGCCGTTAGACGGTGAAGCCACATCAAGAGCAAAGCTTCCGCCCCCTGAAGGGTGCGGGTAACTTTCTTGTCCAAAGCAACAAAAGAAAGTCACCAAAGAAAAGTGCTTCTTCCTGCAAGGGCACCAGCCCGCACGATCGATGCCGACGCAGGGATGCTCCAGACAGGCCATCCCTGGCCTGCTTGCGCACGGCCCGCCTCCCTGCGGGCCGCCCTCCGGGTCTTCTGTTGACCGGCAAAGCGGTAAAGCAGATCAAAATCGCGGCAACGGCAACGGCAACGGCAACGGCAACGGCGGCGCGAACCTCAAGGCCTGCGCAACCCATGCTCCGCCAACATCGCATCGATACGCCGCTGCGCATGATTCCGGTCGGCCGGATCGGCATCGGCCAGTATTTCGTTCGCCAGGGCGGTGAACTGCGGCCAGAACTGCGCCGGGTGACGCAGCGACTCCAGCCACGGCGGCAACATCCGCGCCAGGCGCTCGAGTTCGGCGTCGAGTTGCATCCGGGTCTTCACGGGCGCGGCCGCGGCCACCGCACTTCGACGTGGTGGACGGGCCGATCGCCGAGCAGGGAGAACTGGAGGCCGTCCTGGACGACACCGTCCAGTTGCAGTTGCGCCTCGCCGTCGTCGGCATCGACCTGACGCAGGTGGATCCGATACAGCCGGTCGCCGTGCCGATACTGGATTCGATACTCCGGCCAATCGGCGGGAATGCAGGGCTTAAGGCGCATCGTGTCGCCATGGCGTTGCAAGCCGAGCAGCGATTCGATCAGCAGCCGGTACATCCAGCCGGCCGAGCCGGTGTACCAGGTCCAGCCGCCGCGCCCGGTGTGGGGGTCGACGCCGTAGACGTCGGCCGCGAGGACATAGGGTTCGACCTTGTAGATAGCGGTGGCTTCGGCGTCCTGGGCGTGATGGATGGGGTTGATCATGCGCGTCAGTTCCCAGGCGCGCGCGCTGTCGCCGAGTTCGGCGAAAGCCATCGCCGCCCATACCGCGGCATGGGTGTATTGGCCGCCGTTCTCGCGCACGCCGGGCACGTAGCCGCGAATATAGCCCGGGTCCTTCGGCGTGGTATCGAACGGCGGCTGCAACAACTGGATCAGGCCTGCGTCGCGCCGCACCAGATATTGGTCGAGCGATTCCATCGCTTGGCGGGCCCGCCCGGGCTCTGCCGCGCCGGACAGCACCGACCAACTCTGCGAGATGGAGTCGATCCGGCATTCGTCGCTAAGCACCGAACCCAGCGGCGTGCCGTCGTCGAACCAGGCGCGCCGGTACCAGTCGCCGTCCCAGGCATGGGTGTCCAGGTTCTGCCGCAAACGCTGTGCGCAATCGAGGCAGTAATCGGCAAAGACGGTATCGCCGCGCTCCCGCGCGACCGGCTCGAAGCGGTTCAAGGTTTCGAACAGGAAGAAACCCAGCCACACGCTTTCGCCCTTGCCGGCGTCGCCGACGCGGTTCATGCCATCGTTCCAGTCGCCGCTGCCGATCAGCGGCAGGCCGCGTTCGCCGAGCAATTCGGCGCCACGCTTGAGCGCCAGCACGCAGTGATCGTAGAACGACTGCTGGCGGCCCGAGACCAATGGCAGGTCGTAGTAAGACTCCTCGTCGGCGTTGACCGGGCGGCCCTCGACGAAGCGCACGCGCTCGTCGAGCACGCTGCGGTCGCCGGTGACCTGCAGATAGCGGCTGGCGGCCAGGGGCAGCCACAGGTAGTCGTCGGAGCAACGCGTGCGCACCCCGCGGCCGAGCGGCGGGTGCCACCAATGCAGGACGTCGCCCTGCGGGAACTGATGCGCCGCGCTCAGCAGCAGGTGCTCGCGGGTCAGCGCCGGCATCGCGTGCACGGTCGCCATGGTGTCCTGCAGCTGATCGCGGAAGCCGAACGCGCCGCCGGACTGGTAATAGCCGCTCCGCGCGACGTAGCGGCAAGCCAGGGCCTGATAGGGCAGCCAGCCGTTGGCCAGCGCGTCCACGCTCGGCTCGGGCGTCTCGACCCGGATCGCGCCGAGTGTGTGCGCCCAGTGGATGCGCACCGCATCGAGTGCGTCGTGCGCGGCACCGCTGCCCTGGCTGCCCTGGGCGAGTTGGACGGCGGCGGCATAGTCGGCCCCGATGCCGAGACGGAACACGGTTTCGTAGCTCTCGCCGGCGTCCAGCGCGATCGGCACCTGGATCGCCGCGCACGGGTCCAGCCCGGCTCCCACCTTGCCCGACAGGCGTTGCCTGAGCAGCGCCGCCGGGTGCCCGAGGTTGCCGTTACGGCCGAGGAACTCGGTGCGGTCGGCGGTGAAGCTGCGCTCGTCGCCGTCGACGTCGAAGAACGCGACGCGACCTTCGAATTCGGTGTTGTAGGGGTTGCGCGCGGTCAGCACGCCGCTGGCGCCGTCGAGCTCGCTGACCACGTGCATCTGCGACTTGACCCGGATATCGCCCAATACCCATTCGACATAGCCGGTGGCCGTCAGGCGCCGCGCGCGGCCCGACAGATTGCGCAGCCTGAGCACCGAATACTTGATCGCCCGGTCGAGCGCGACATAGATCCACAGTTCGCTGGCGATGCCGTCCTCGACGTGCTCGTAGACGCTGTAACCGAAGCCGTGGCGGGTGCGATAGGCGCCGCTGCCGCGGCGGGGCAGGGGCATCGGCGACCAGGTCCTGCCGCTGTCCTCGTCGCGCAGGTAGAAGGCTTCGCCGCCGGTGTCGGCGACCGGGTCGTTGTGCCAGGGCGTAAGGCGGAATTCGTGTGCGTTCTCGAACCAGGTATAGCCGGGCGCGCTCTCGCTGACCACGGTGCCGAGCTGCGCGTTGGCCATCACGTTCGACCAGGGCGCCGGGGTCGGCGCGCCTTCGCGCAGCACCACGACGTATTCGCGGCTGTCGGCGGCGAAAGCGCCGGTGCCGTTGTCGAACACGAAGGTCCCGGCCACGGCTTCGAACGGCCACGGGTCGTCCTCGGCTTCTGCGCGTGGCGGCGGCAGCCCCGGCAACGCGGCCGGATGCGCGGCCTGCGCCAAGTCGATGAGCTCGGCCTGCTCGGGGGCACCGTCGGGCAGCAGCAAGGGAATCTCGCGCTCGGGCGGGACGTGGCGGCTGACCTGCGCGGCGAGGGTGCCGCGCTGGTCGCTGATGATCACCCGAGCCACCGCCTGCAGCAGGATGCGGTCTTCCTGCGACATCTGCTGGCTCGGCCGCACGAAAATGCCGCCGGGCCGGTCGAGCACGTTGCCTTCCGGGCCGGCCGAGACCAGGCCGAGGATCTGTTCCTGCAGTTGCTGGCGATAGCCGCCTTGTTCTTCGTTCCAGATCACCAGGTCGACGTTGAGCCCCTTCAGGCGCCAATACGCATGCGCCTGGACCATCTGCCGGACCAGCTCGATGTTGCCGGCCTCGGCGATCTGCAGCAGCACGATCGGCAAGTCGCCGGAAATAGAGTGGCCCCACAGCCCCGACTGCCCGCGCCGGTTCTGCAGCAGCACCGCGCTGTCGGCGCGCAGGAACGGGTGCGCATACACCATCAGCCCGGCCAGCCGTTCGTACAACTGGGCATCGGCCTGCGACGCGTTGATCTGGCGCCGCACCACCTGGCTGTGGGTCCAGGCCAGGTCGAACACGCGGTCGGCGAGGCGCCGGTCGCGGTATTTGTCGATCAGCCGGCTGCAGGCCGCCCGGTCGGCGCCCACGCCCGAGACCATGTCGACGATGACGGTCTGTTCGGGCGCGAGCACGATCCGGGTGCGGATCGCGACGATCGGGTCGAGCACCGAGCCGGCCGAGTCCGACAAGGCCTCGGTCGAGGTAAGCGCTTGCGGCGTGCGCGGCGTGTTGCCGCGGCCGAGGAAGCGCGAGCGGTCCGTTTCGTAGGAGATGGTCTGGATGTCGGCATCGTGCACGGCGACCAGATGGAACATCCACGGCGGCACTTCGTCGTGCGAACGCGGCCGCCGCGTGCACAGCAGGGCCTGCTTGTCGCGGGCAATCTCGGTCTGCACGAACAGGTTGCTGAAGGCCGGATGCAGCTCGTCGGACAGCGACGAGGCCAGCACGACTTCGGCGTAGGTGGTGATCTCGATGGTGCGGGTGTGCCGCGAACGATTGCCGATGCGAAGCCGGCGCAGTTCGATGTCGTCCTCGGCGGAGATCGCGATCTCCAGGTGGGTCTCGTAGCGGTGCTTGCGCCCGCGGAACTCGGCCTTGGCGTCGGAGAAGATCGCCTCGTAGTGGTCCACCGGCACGCAGGCGGGCTGGTGGGTCGCCGACCAGAACTCGCCGCTTGCGACATCGCGCAAGTAGCAGAACGAGCCCCAATGGTCGCGCGTGCCGTCCTCGCGCCAGCGCGTTACCGCCATATCGCCGAGGCGGCTGTAGCCGCCGCCGGCGCTGCTCAGCAGGCTGTGATAGCGGCCGTTGGACAGCATCTGCACTGCCGGCCGGGCGGTGCCGGCGTTGCGGAAGATTCGCAACTGGGTCTCGGAGGCGGCCGGCGCGGCACGCGCGCCGCTGGCTTCGGCTTCGTGCGGATGGAACACGCCGGTGCGCGGTATGCGTTCCTGCAACAGCAGCAGTGTCGCCTGGAATTCGGCGTCGGCGACGAAGCGCTTCTGCATCGGCTGGTCGCGAAGCAGATAGTCCAGCGACAGCAGGGCCATGCCCTGGTGGTGGGCCATGAAGGAGCGCACGACTGCATGGTCCTGGCCGCGCGGCACCCGCGTCGGGGTGTAGTCGATCGCTTCGTACAGGCCGAACGGGCCGCCGAAACCCAGATCGGTGAGCCGCTGCAGGTTCTGGCAGGCGGCTTCCGGCAGCACCATCAGCGCCATCGCGCTGGCGTAGGGGGCGATCACCAGGTCCTGGCCGAGCCCGCGCTTGAGGCCCAGGCCGGGCACGCCGAATGCACGGTACTGGTAGTTCATCCGCGTATCGACCGTGTTGTAGCCCGATTCGGAGATGCCCCAGGGCACGTCGCGTTGCCGGCCGTAGTGGATCTGCGCGAGCACGGCATGCTGCGAAGTCTGGTCGAGCAAGGTGTCGGGATAGCTCGGCATCACCAACTGCGGCATCAAATACTCGAACATCGAGCCGCTCCACGACAGCAAGGCGGCGCCGCTGTCGATTTCGGTCAGCAGGCGGCCGAGCGCGAACCAGGTTTCCTGCGGGAGCTGTCCCTGGGCGATGGCGACGAAGCTGCACAGGCGCGCCTCGGAGGCGAGCAAGTCGTAGTAGCCCGCATCCAGGCGCCGTTCTTCGACGTTGTAGCCGATCGACAGGAGATGGCGGCCGCGGTCGTAGAGGAATTCGTACTCCATCAGCGACAGTTGCCCGGCGATATGGGCCAGGCGCTCGAGCTCGTGCACGCGCTTGCGGGCATGCTCGCGCGCGATCGGGTCCTGCGCTTGTTCCTGCAGGGCGCGCAGGGTCGGGATGCGGTCGACGAGCTCGGCCTGCGCCGGATGCCTGTGCGCTTCTTCCGGCGTGCCGAGGCCGGGCGCGAACTGCAGCAGTTCGTCCTGTGCGGCGCGGCAGGCGGTCGACAGCAGCGACGGCCAATGCGGATTGGCGGGATCCTGCGCGGTCGCGTCCGCCATCGGCAGCGCCGCCTCGATCGCCTGCGCACGCAGCGACAGCCCGGCCAGCACGCGCTCTGCATCGACCAGGGTAGCCGGCGGTTGGGCGCGGGTGGCGTCCAGGCGCTCGTGGAACCCGGCCAGGGCCTGTTCGAGCGCGGCATCGATAGGGCCGGTGCCGCGCAAGTTCTCCTCGAGCACGCCGAAGGTATCGGCGAGGCCGTCGAAGGTATGCCGCGCCAGCACCGGTTCGTCGATCAAGGCCAGCAAGCCCTGGCGCAAGGTCAGCAGATGCGCGGCCAGATTGCCGCTGTCGACCGTGGACACGTAGCGCGGCGGCAGCGGCTGCAGGGTTTCAGTGTCGTACCAGTTGTAGAAATGTCCGCGGTGGCGCGGCAGGGTTTCCATCGTGCCCAGGGCCAGGCGGGTGCGTTCGATCAGCCCGCCGGCCTGCAGATAGCCGAAATCGTAGGCGCTGAGGTTGGCGAGCAGCGACAGGCCGATGTTGGTCGGCGAGGTGCGCCGCGCCACGACCAGCGTCGGATGTTCCTGGATGTTGTCCGGCGGCAGCCAGTGGTCCTCGGCGCGGATGTGTACCTCGAAGAACGCCCAGGTGCGCCGGGCCAGGCGTCCGAGGAACTTCAGCTGCGTCTGCGACAGACTGGCGCGCTGCCGCTTCGGCGGACGTCCCAGCCAGGCCATCAGGGCCGGCGACAGCAGCCAAAGCGTCAGGATCGGCGCGGCGACCCAGACCGAGGCCGGGTTGATGCGCAGCAGGACCACGGCGGCGGCGATAGCGAACGCCGGCCCGAACCACATGCTGCGCAGTTCCGCGCCGACGCCGCTGCCGAGGCTGCGTTCGACTTCGCTGGACGGATTCCATTGCAGCAGGCGACGGCGGCTGACGGTCATCCGCCACAGGCTGCGTGCGATCGCGCCGAGGCTGAAGAAGGCTTCGTAGGGCAGACAGGCCAGGGTGACCGCGGCCCGCTGCAACTGGCGCGCGGCCGAGCTGCCGACCTGCATCAGATGCGTCTCCGGCGCCATGTCGACGGGGCGGGTCACCACCTCCCAGCAGGCCGTCAACACCACGGGCGCCAGCCACAGACTGAGCAGCCACAGGGTCCAGGCCAGCGGCTGCGGCAACAGCGCCCAGCCGGCCACCAGCAGGGCGACGGCGGCGACGGGCACCAGGCTGCGGCGCAGGTTGTCGAACAATTTGCCGCGCGACAGCCACGACAGCGGGTTGGGCTCGTAGCCGCCGTGCATGCGCGGCACCCACGGCAACAGCCACGGCAGCAACTGCCAGTCGCCGCGGATCCAGCGATAGCGGCGCTTGACGTCGGCGGCGTAGCGCGAGGGGTAATCCTCGAACAGGCGCACGTCGCTGATCAGGCCGGCGCGCGCATAGCAGCCTTCGAGCAAGTCGTGGCTGAGCACGCGGTTGTCGGGGAAGCGGCCTTCCAGGGCGTATTCGAAGGCGTCGACGTCGTAGATGCCCTTGCCGACGAACGAGCCTTCGCCGAACAGGTCCTGGTAGACGTCGGACACCGTGCGCGTGTACGGGTCGATGCCGGCTTCGCTGCCGAACATGCGCGCATAGCGCGAGCCGCGGCGCTCGCTCATGCCGGTGCCGACGCTGGGCTGGAGGATGCCGTAGCCGCGCGTGACCCGGCGCCGGCGGTCGTCGAAGCGGGCCTGATTCAGCGGATGAGCGAGGGTGCCGACGAACTCGCGCGCGGCATCGCGCGGCAGGCGAGTGTCGGTGTCCAGGGTGATGACGTAGCGCACGTTGGCCAGGACCTCGGTGTTGCCGGTCACGGCCATGAAGGCTTCGCGGTTACCGCCACGTAACAGGCGGTTGAGCGCGGCGAGCTTGCCGCGCTTGCGCTCGTGTCCCATCCATTTGCCTTCGAGCGGGTTCCAGGTGCGCGGACGATGGAACAGGAAGAAAAGATCGCCGCTTTCCGGGGCATAGCGCGCATTGAGCTGTTCGATCTGGCGCGAGGCATGCGCCAGCAAGGCTTCATCGCCCGCCAGGGTCTGCTGGTCGGCGTCGAGGAAGTCGGTCAGCAGAGCGAAATGCAGGTAGGGGTCGCGATTGGCCAGGAAGCGGACTTCCAGCCCCTCGACCAGGCCGTCGATGGCCTCGAGACTGCCGATCATGCTCGGCACCACCACCAGGCTGCGCGAAGACGACGGCAGGCCCTTGGAGAAATCCAGTCGCGGCAGGGGCTTCGGCGCGACCAGGACGGTCGCGACCCAGTTGACCAGGGCGATGCCGAGCTCGCTGAAGGCGAGCAGGCTCAACAAGGCCAGCAGGCCTAGAGTGGACGCGGCCACCGGGGCGGCCTGCAGCTCGCTCAGCAGGGCATAGCCGAACGCGACCGCGACCGCTGCGATCGGCAACAGATAAGCCGGCAGCGGCACTTTGCGCGGGCGCAACCGCACCGGCTTGCGCGCCTCCGCGCAGGCGGCCACCGCCGCCGCGATCGCGGCGACGCCGTCGTCGATGAGGTAGTAACCGACGTGGGCCTTGCTGCCGTGGGGGTCGCCGGATTCGCGCGCAAGGCGCAGCACCGCGCGCGCGACCTCGATCTCGCTGACGCCGCTCTGGCGCGCGATCTTCTCGACCACATGCCGGTACATGTCGCGAGTGTTGAAATCCATTTGCGCATAGACGTCGACCGGGTCGTCGCTCAGGGTGCGGTCGACCAGGCTCATGGTCTCGACGAATTCGCGCCAATCCATGTTGGCCAGGAAGCGCAGGCTGCCGATGCTGTTGCCGATGGAGACCTGATCGGCCGCCTGTTGCTGGCTTTCGGCGCGCACCAGTTCTTCGACGCCGTGGGCGCTGTCGGCCAGCCATTGCTCGATCCAGCTCATCGGCATGGCCAGCACCGCGCTGCGGCCGTGCAGGCCGCGAGTCAGCTCGGCCACGAACGCCCCCGACATCGGCGGATTCGAGCGCGCCATGTCGGCCACCACCAGGACCACGTTTTTGGGATTCGTGTCGGCGGCGTCGTTGAGCAGTTCGGCCCACTCGGCGGCGCGGCGATGATCGGCGCCGTCGCGCATCACCCGTACGCCCATGCGGCGCAGGTTCTCGATCAGGGCCAGGCGCAGCATGATCGGAATCGCCCACAACTCGCCGAGTTTCAACGGCGTCACCGTCTGGTAGGCGGCCACGAAGCGGGTCATGGTTTCGGCGTCGATGCGCCCGTCGCCGTGGGCGATGGCCTCCATCGCCAGGTCGTAGACCCGCGGCAGGCCGGCCGAGGAGCCCTGGCTCAGGGTCGGCAGCTCGCGGCTATAGCCCTTGGGCAGATGGCGGCGGGCGGTGCGGATCTGTTCTTCGATCAGGTAATAGTTGTCCAGCAGCCACTCGCCCGCGGGAGTGATGCGGACTTCGTCCTGGACCATCTCGGTGAGCAGGGTATTGGCGGCGTCGAGGATGCCCTCGTTCTCGCGCAAACGTCCCAGCAGCAGGTCCGAACCCGCGCGCGCCCGTATCCTGTGCGCATGCGCGAGGGACTTGCCGTGCCGTTCCATTTGCTCGGCGCTGAACAACTGCGAGCGCAAGGGCTGCTCGGCCTGCCACGGCTTGTTGGCCGCCGCACGCCCCCAACGCCACAGGCGTCGGCGCAAGCGTAGCCACTGACTGAATATTCGCCATACATTGGGCATGCAAGATCCCAGGCACTTCAGCCTTCAAGGGAGCGATCATTGCATTTGCATGGGCAGGCGATTGTGAAGTCGCCGCCGGATGCCGCCAATACGCCGTGCTGGCGGGCTCGTGGCCTCGATCCCGCACGGTCGCGCGAACGATCGCAGGGAGGAATGCGCGAAGTGCCGCCGCGAATTTGCGCCCGCGGCGGCGCGGCAGGTTTACGGTCCGATGCGAGATCATCGACAGCACGGCCGTTCGCCTGCCGTAGTCGCGAATCGCGGCGACGAGCGAGTCGCGCGCCTGCACGATAGCAGGTGTAGTGCGTGGCCAGGGGATTTGTTTCCCTCAGTTTCGGCGCGAGACCGAAACCGCGAGGTCGCGATCGCCCGCGCCGGCGGCCGCAGATTCGTGGTCGCGGCTTGCGCCGCTCCTACCCTTGGCGAAAGTGCGCCGCTTCGACGAGTGGCGACGGCCTCGTCGTCTATGCGCGTTCCGTGGTCGCGGCTTGCGTCGCTCCTGCAAATGCTCCGTCATCCGCGTTGCTGTTGCTGTGCGCAGCCGCGCACTCGCGAAGCCTAAAGAAGACCCGGAGGGCGGCCCGCAGGGATGCGGGCCGTTTTTCATCGGGACAGGGATGTCCCGTATGAAAAATCCCTGCGTCGGCATCGCTCGTGCGGGCTTGTGATTCAAGGAAAAAGCATTTTTCTTTGGTTACCTTTCTTTTGTTGCTTTAGACACAAGAAAGTAACCCGCCGCTTTAGTGGCGGAAGCTTTGGGTTTGATCTTGATCTATTGAACGAGAGAACCGCCGCGAGACCACCAGAGCGATGTCGCGGCTTGCGCCGCTCCTACCCTTGGCGAAAGTGCGCCGCTTCGACGAGCGACGACGGCTTCGTTACTTCTGCACCTCCCGTCGCGACTCACGTCGCTCCTACAGGGGCGAGCTCGTAGAGACACGCCGATACGCTAACCCCAAAGCAGAGCCGCAAGTCGCGCCCACTCAATCCCCGATGCCGGCCTCGGCCGCGAACCACCCCGCATACTCCTTGATGGCCTCGCCGCTGCGCCGCAGCGCACGGCGGCTCGGCCACCACGGCGAGGCGGCGCCGGACTTCGGCACCGGTTCGAAATCCTTCTCGGCCGAAGGCAGCGGCAACACTTGCAGGCCCTGGCGTTCGAACAGCGCCCGCGCGCGGCTCATGTGCAGCGACGAGGTCACCAGGGCGATCCGGCGCCAGCCGTGGCTGCGCGCCAGTTGCGCGCTGCGGCGGGCGTTGTCGCCGGTGCTGCGGCTGCGTTCGTCGAGTACCAGGGCACGGTCGGGCACGCCGAGCCGGCGCATCGCCGTGGCCATGTCGCGGGCTTCGCTGACGCCGCGGGTGCGCGCGGTCGGGCCGCCGCTGAGCAGGATCGCAGGGGCGCGGCCGCTGTGCCAGGCGCGCGCGCCCAGCGCGACACGGTTGCCGGCGAGGCGCGGATCGTCGGCATCGCCTCGCTCGAACCAGGCGACGCTGCCGATGCCGCCGCCGAGCACGACGATGGCATCGACCGGCGGCAAGGTCTGTTCGGACTGCGGCGGATAACGCAGCGCCAGGCTGTTGCGCAGGGCGTTCGAGGCGATCGGCAGCGACCACAGCAGCGGCCAGGCCAGGGCGAAGCCGATCAACACCAGCGCACCGCGGCGCCGGCGCAGGACGAGGGCGAGCAGCGCCAGAGCCAGCAGGCCGCACGCCAGGTGTAGTGGTTCCAGGGGCCACGCCAACCATCGGCCGATGTTGCTCATGGCGCGGTCGCAGGGCTTACTTCGGCACCCGCGCCAGGTCGGCGGTGTCGTCGTCGAGCAAGCGCGCCAGCGCGTCGGTCATCAGGGCGGCCTGGCGGTCGCGCGAATACGACGGCGCGGCGGCGAGGCTGGCATCGCGCATGCGGCGCATGCGGCCGGGGTCTTCGACCAGGGCGACGATCGCCGCGGCCATCGCCTCGGCGTCTTCGGGCGGCACGCAGACGCCGCAGTCGGTGGTCTCGACGATCCGGGTCGCTTCGCCGCGCGGCAGCGACATCAGCGCCGGAATGCCCATGCCCATGCCTTCGAACAGCTTGGACGGAATCACTCCTGAGAACACCGGGTTGTCGCGCAGCGGAATCAGCGAAACATCGCACAGGCTCCACAGCTTCGGCATCATCTCCTTGGGCTGGCGCGGGATCATCCGCACGTTGCCGAGCCCGCGCTCGGCCACCAAGCGTTCGACCCGCGCGCGCTCGGCGCCGCTGCCGGCGAAGAAGAAGGCGATGCGCGGGTCGTGCTGCAGCCGCTCGGCGGCATCGACGACCTTCTCCAGGCCATGGGCCATGCCGTGGGTGCCCAGGTAGCCGACCACGAAGCGCCCCTGCAGGTCGTATTGCCGGCACAGCGCCTCGTCGCGCGCCGCCGGCGCGTAGCGCTGCAGGTCGACGCCATTGAGCACGACGTGGATCTTGTCGGCGGCGACGCCGCGCTGGATCAGTTCCTCGCGGAAGGTGTGGGTGACCGGCACGATCGCGTCGGCGCTGCGGTACAGGAACATCTCTACCCGCTCGAGCGCGCGCACCGCGGCGCTGCGCTTCATCGCGCCGACCGCGGTGATCGAGGCCGGCCACAGGTCGCGCAGCTCGAACACGAACGGCCGCCGACGCAGGCGCGCCAGGGCCCAGCCGCCGAGTGCGCAGAAGAACTGCGGCGAGGTCGCCACCACCACGTCGTGGCGCGGCTCGAACAGCCCGGCGATCACCGAGGCGGCCATGAAGCTCAGGTAGTCCAGGGTGCGCTTGACGAACCCTTCGTTGGCGGTGATGTAGGTCTTGACCCGGACCACGCGGATGCCGTCGACCGTCTCGACGCTGCGCCAGGCGTTGCGGTAGCCGTCGAACAGCCTGCCTTCGGGGAAGTTCGGCGCGCAGGTGATCACCGTCACCTCGTGCCCGGCGCGCACCCAGCGCACCGCGTGCTCGTAGGTGCGCGTGGCCGGCGCATTGCCCTCGGGCGGGAAATTGTCCGACAGAAACAGAATGCGCATGAGAACTCAGCAATCCCAGTGGAACGTGGTGGTGAGCGTGGCGGCCTCGGGCGTCAGCGCGACTTCGAGAACGTCGCAGGCCTGGCTGAGGCCGAAGCCGGGGTGATAGGTGCTGCGGGCGGCGGCAGCGGTCGCGGTGGCCGGTTCGACCTCCCAGCGCAGGCTCGTGGACTCGTCCAGCCGCAAGGCCTGGCCGTCGAGGCGGATGTCGGGCATCAGACGGTAGCGGGCCACCGCGTGCTCGAACTCCCCTTCGATGCGATCCTCGACCAACAGGCGCCCGGCCTGCAGCAGCCAGCGCCGGCGATGCAGCGGCCGGCCCTTGAGCCGCCGGTAGCCGTCGTGGGCGGCGCTGAGCCACAGTCCCTGGGCGTTGCGGCCGTGTTCCACCGAGAGTGGATGGGCGCGGCGGGCGACCCGGAAACTGCTCCAGACTTCCGAGGAATCCTCGTCGTCGATCTCGACCGTGTTGTGCGAGGCGGTGCCGCGCTGCCACAGGCGTTCGGCGCCGATGTCGTAGCGCGAAGTGCCGGCGTTGACCAGCACCCGCCGGCCGCCGAGCGAGAGTTCGAAACTGAGGGTGTCGGCGTGGGCGTGGCCGGGCAGATAGGCCGGGCCGATTTCGCCGACGTCGGCGATCAGCACCGCGTCCGCGCATTGCAGCCGTACATACCCCGACGCCGGCAGCGCCTGCACCGCGTCGTCGCAGGCCGGCGGCACCGCGACGCCGAGCAGGCGCGCATAGGCCTGCAACTGCGCCAGGGTCGGGGCGATGCCGTGGGCGGCGTCGTTGAAGAAGGCGATGCCGCCGTCCGGGTGAGTCATCACCGCGAGCCAGCCGAGCATGCGGCTGGCGCGGTCGCGCCACAGCTCGACTTCGCGCTCCGGGAACGCGCCCGGGAACAAGGCGGCCAATTGCACCAGGTCGAGCAGGTCCTCGAGCAGGATCGCGTGATACATCGGGCTGCGTTCGAAATGGCCGCCGTCGGCGAGGATCTGCTCGCCGATCTCGGTGCGCAGGCCGCGCAGGCCGACGTTGCGCCAGCGTTCGGCCTCGGCGCCGTCGAAGAAGGCGCCGGCGAACAGCAGCGCCTTGTAGTTGGCCCACAGATGGTTGCCGAGCAGATGCCGTTCGAGGCGGCCGCGCAGATACCGCGCCTGGGTCGCCAGGCTGTTGAGTACGCTGCGGCGCAGCGCCGCGTCGGTGACGGTGTCGCTGGCGCAGCACCACTTGACCCAGTTGACGATGCGCAGCGACAGGCAATACGGCTCCCAGCCGTTGCCGGCGGCCGGCGGATTGGCCGCGATCCACTGCCGGATCAGGTCGCGGTGCCAGGCCAGGCGCGCCGCCGCGTCGTCGGCGTTGAGGTCGTCGAAGTAGTGCAGGTTGTACAGCCACAGCTTCGGCAGGGCGGTGCTGTTCCAGTCGTCGCCGGCGATCTCGTGCTCGTCGTTGAGGAAGCGGAAACGTTGCGGGCTCAGCATCGAGGCCGCGCGGGCGCAACCGCGCCAACGGTCGCGCACCACCGCCGGCGGCGGCGCCGGCGAGTCGTCGATGCGCGGCCGGTGCAGGCGATGCCAGGCGCGACCGTAGATCTGCACGGCGCGCAGATGGCGCACCGTATGCCACAGCCGCGGCACTCGCGACGACGAGGTCACGACCGCGTTCCGTTCGAGGGGACGATCAGGCGGCGCATGGCATTCAGACCGAGGCGTCCAGTTCGATGGTGACGCGCGCCACTTCGAACACGTCTTCGGCCGGGATCGGCGGCGCGGCCTGGCCTTTGACCGCCTGGATGAAGGCCGCGGCGCACTGGGCCTGGCCCTTGTCCTGGCGCCACAGGTTCATTTTCTTGAAACCCGGCCAGCCGAAGCCGCGCAAGCGGCGGAAGTTGTCCAACTGCAGCACGCGGCCGGCGGTGAACACCTCCAGGCGCTCCTTCGGAAAACTCTTGTCGCCGTTGGCCAGGTAATGCACGGTGCCGAACGAGCCGTCGGCGAAACTGAGGGTGAAGCTGACCCGGTCGCTGCGGATGCCGGCGCCGGGGACGTTGCCGACCGCGGTGAGCTGGTGGCCGACGATCGGCGAATCGGCGAGGAAGCGCAGCAGGTCGACGAAGTGGCAGGCCTCGCCGATCAGGCGCCCGCCGCCGAGCTGGCTGTCCTGAGTCCAGTGGTCGGCCGGGATCGCGCCGGCGTTGACCGTCATCACGAACGACTTGGGCTCGCGCACGCCGGCCAGCAGGCTGCGCATCTTCTGCACCTGCGGGGCGAAGCGGCGGTTGAAGCCGACCATCAGCACCGGCGGACGGCCGTACACCGAATGCTCCGAGTACGCTTTTTCGATCGCTTGCAGCTCGTCGAGGGTCAGGCACAGCGGCTTCTCGACGAACACGTGCTTGCCGTGGCGCAGCGCCTTCAAGGTCAGCTCGGCGTGGCTGCCGTGCTGGGTCGCGATGACCACCGAGCCGACGCCGTTCTCGCGCAGGGTCGCGTCGGTGTCGGTGCTGGCGTTGCGGAAGCCGAACTTCTTGCCGAAGTGGACGCTGCTGACGCCGCCGCTGGATACCACCGTGTGCAGCTCGGCGCCGGCCTTGACGAACGCGGGAATCAACACCCGGCCGGCGTAGTTGCCGGCGCCGATGAAGGCGATCGCGTCGCCGCTCTTGTCCTCGGTCCCGGTCGCCGCCGCGGCCTTGACCGACAGCGGCACGGTGCGGCGGACCAGGGTTTCCGGGATCGCCTTGTCGCGTCCGTAATCGAGGACGATGCCGAGCGAGGGCTCGTGGCCGCCGAGCAGGGCATAGGCCTGTTCGGCTTCGGCGATGGAGTAGCGGTGGCTGATCAGCGGCGGCGCGTCGATCGCGCGGCTGGCCATCATGTCGAGCACCGCCTCGAAGTTGCGCTGCTCGGTCCAGCGCACGAACGCGACCGGGTAGTCGTTGCCGCGCTCCTCGTAGGACGGGTCGTAGCGGCCCGGGCCGTACGAGCACGAGACCTGGAACGACAGTTCCTTCTCGTAGAAATCCGCGCGCGACAGCTCCAGGCCGGTCACCCCGACCAGGACGATGCGGCCGCGCTTGCGGCACATATGCGCGGCCTGCGAGACCGGTTCGTTGCTCTTGGTCGAGGCGGTGATCAGCACCGCATCGACGCCGCGCCCGCGCGAGAACGCCTGCGCCGCGGCCAGCGGGTCTTCGCCCTTGGACAAGTCGACCGTTTCGGCGCCGTAGCTGCGCGCGATGGCGAGCTTGGAACTGTCGAAGTCGATGCCGAGCACGCGGCAGCCGTGGGCGCGCAGCAGTTGCACGGTGATCAGGCCGATCAGGCCCAGGCCGGTCACCACCACCGCCTCGCCGAGGCTCGGCTGGACCAGGCGGATGCCCTGCAGGGCGATCGCGCCGAGCACGGTGAAGGCCGCGGCCTCGTCGCCGACGTTGTCGGGGATCTTGACGCACAGGTTGGACGGCACCGCCACCACTTCGGCGTGCTTGCCGTTGGAGGCGATGCGGTCGCCGATCTCGAAGCCGGTCACGCCGGCGCCGACGCCGATCACCGTGCCGACGTTGCAATAGCCCAGGGCCAGCGGCTGGTCGAGCTTGCTGCGTACCGCGTCGACGGTGGTGGCCAGGCCGTCGGTGCGGATCTTCTCCAGCACCATGCGCACCTTGTCGGGTTGCTGGCGCGCCTTCTGCAGCATGTTGGCCTTGCCGAACTCGACCAGCATGCGCTCGGTGCCGGCCGAGACCAGGGTGACGTGGGTGCGGATCAGCAGATGGCCGCGACGCAGGGCGGGAGCGGGCACGTCGGCGATTTCGGTGCTGCCGTCGCGCAGGTTTTGTAGGACCTGTTGCATGGTGATTCCAGTACGTATCGAGAGGGGGGATGCCGCGCCGGCCTTGCAGCCGCGCGGCCGATCGGCAGGTGTGTTCAGTGCGGCAGGAAAACCCGGCGGTTTGCGCGCTCAGGGTTCATGGCGTCAGGCTCGCGCATTCGGCGATCACGCGCGCCATCGCCGTGTCCCAGGCTTCGTAGCGCAAGGTGCGCAGGCCGGCGCGGCGCTGTTCGAGCAGGGCCGGCTGGTCGGCGATGCGCAGCAGTTGCTCGCTGAGCTGGCGGCTGTCGCCGTAGTCGCAGAGGAAACAGGCCTGCGCGTCCTCGAACGGCTGCGAGGTGCTCAGACCGGGGTTGGTGAAGAACGGGATCTCCAGCGCCGCGCAATCGAACCATTTGTTCGGCTCGGCCAGGCGGTTGATTTCCAGCGAGGGGTCGTAGAAGGCCAGGACCACGTCGGCGCTCAACAACAGCGCCAGCGCGTCTTCGTTGCTGACGATGCCGCGGTAGTGCGGCCCGAGCAGCTCGGCCAGGCGTTTGGCGTCGTCGCCGAGCAAACGCCCGGCGGCGACGAACTCGATGCGGCCGGCGGTCTGCTCGACCGCCTCGCGCATCATCGTCGCGCCGCGTTCGGGCGAGATCAGCCCGCTGATCAGCACGCGCAGGCGGCCGCTCTTCGGCGGCAGCCCGGCGGCCAGGCTGCGGGCGCGCTCGATCACGTCCGTGTGCGGGGTGTTGCGGACGATGCGGATGTTGGCGGCGTCGCCGTCGACCGCGCGCGAGGCGCCCGGCAACACGTGCAGGGAGGCGCGGCGGCCGACGAAGCCCTCGATCCATTCGATGATCCGCTTGACCGGCTTCGGCCAGGCATAGCTCTTGGACAGCTTGTCGCGGTCGAGGAAGACGTACTGACAGCGGCGCACCGATGCGACCAGGGCGCAGGGCAGGGCGGCGTCCAGGCGCGAGCAGAAGTAGATGCCGGCGCGCGGCTGCGCGAACACGCGCAGCGTCAGCCAGGCCACCCACAGCGCGTAGCCCAGGGCGTTGACCGCGCCGCCGCCCCAGGAGCCGAAGCTCAGCAGCACTTTCACCCGCGGCAGTTCGGCGGCCTGCTTGTCGCGGCTCCAGATCCAGAACTCGTAGGGGATCGACGCGCTTTCGAGCACCTTCGACAGCTTGCTCAGGTACGGATTCTTCAGGTAGGGGTTGCCCTGGCCGAGAATGATCGCGTTCATGCCGTCACCAGCCTGGACCGGATCGGCCGGTTGCCGAGGTAACTCACCGCGAACAGCAGCAACACGGTGATGAAATAACGGCTCCAGCCGCCGAGCAGTTCCATATACAGAAATCCAATCGAGAACATGAAGATCGAGAAGCTGTAGATCACCACGCCGACCGGGGTGACCGTGCGCAGCCGCGAGTAGGCGTTGCGGATCAGGGCCAGGCAGATGCCGTTGACCGCACCGAACAGGATCAGGCCGAGCATGCCGAAGTTCATGTAGCCCTCGGTCGGCAGGCCGGTGGTGTAGGAGGTCAGCTTCTCGCCGTCGAGGGTGTAGCTGCCGGGATAGATCATGTTGCGGAACGCCGGGCCGCCGCCGAAGGGCTTGTCGGGCCAGATCGCGCGCGGCACCGGATTGACCGCGGCGGCGAACAAGGTCTCGCCCCACAGCGGTTGCCAGGCGTAATCGTGCTGGGCCAGCCAGATCAGGTTTTCGCTGTTGCCGAAGGCGCCGTTCAAGCCATAGACCAGCAGTTCGGTCGGGTCCTGGCCGCTGAGGGCCGACGGGCCGGCGCTGTCGAGGGTGGTGCGGATCTTGGCCCAGGCCGAAAAGCCCAGCGCCAGCGCCAGCATCACCGGCAGCAGCATCAGCGCCTTGCGCAGGCGCCCGGGGAACATCGACAGCGACGCGAACAGGATGATCGCGATCAGGCTGAAGACGAAGTTGCGGTTGCCCATCGCCACGAACGCCACCGCGATCACCAACACCGTGGCCGAAATCGCGATGAGCCGCCACAGCGCCGGGCTGCGCCCGCGTTCCTTCTTTACCGCCAGATAATTGGTGACCAGGATGGCGCCGTAGCAGATCGCGGCGAACGCCAGCACCACCGCAGGGCCGAGGCCGCGCCGGATCACGATGCGGTCGCGCATGTAATCGGCGAGATCGTGGCTGGCGATGGTGCGCGCCAGGTACAGCACCGCCGCCATCGCCGGAATGCCGACCAGCACCAGCACCCGGCGGCGTTCGCGCGCGGTCAGGCTGCGCACCTTGGGCAGCGACGGCGACGAGAACCCGCCCATCGCCAGGTAGCCGCCGATGCCGGAGATGCAGAACATCGCCGACAGCATCAGCGCCATGGCCTTGGCGTCGGTGGAGTAATAGAACGGGTAGGACTGGATGCCGCGCAGTTCCTTGACCCACGGCATGAAGCCGTAGATGAAGGCCATGCCGAGCAGGAAGGCGTAGATCGGCTTGACGAACATACGGTCCATCCGCCCGCCGACGCGCAGGAACGTCAGCAGGGTCAGGCTCGTGAAGAAGATGAAATAGAGAATCGCCAAGACGACGCCGTGATTGATCCGTCAGTGCTGCGGTGGAGGGGGGCGGAATGGGGGTGGAAGCGTCAGTGCGCGTTGCCGCGGCTGCGCCAGGAGCTCAGTTCGGGTTCGGCCGGCGGATGCGCGGTGTCGCGCACCGCGCTCGGCAACAGGTGCGGATAGGTCTTGCCGAGGTAGTCGGTGACCGAACCGACCACCTGGGCCGGGCTGCCCATGACGATGCTGAGCGGGGCGATCTTGCCGCGCACCACGCTGCCGGCGGCGACGATGCAGCCGGCGCCGATGTCGGCGCCCGGCATGATGATCGAGCCGGTGCCGATGAAGCTGAAGCGGCCGATGCGCACCGGCTTGACCCGGATTTCGGGCTTGTCGAAGCGGATGCCGAGTTCCTTGGCCACGGTGTTGATGGCCGCGTCGTGGGTCAGGATGCGCACGTTGCTGGAGATCGTGCAGCCCTCGCCGAGGGTGATCAGCGAATAGTCGGTGCCGTCGAACCAGATCTTGGCCGAGAGATAATTCGGCATGCCGTCGATGTGCGCGCCTTCCGAGCGCAGGAACCAGGTGAACAAACGCGTCACCAGGCCGGGCTTGATGAACCAGCCGACGCGGATGATCGACAGCACGACGGATTTCTTGAGCAGACGCGTTACGTTCATGGGAGGCTTCCAGGCAGCGCTTTGCGGAACTCGCCGCGATTGCAGAATGCGAAGGTCGACAACTGGGCGGTGGTGGCGACGACGTAGGCGATCGCCAAGCCGGTGGCACCGCCGTGCAGATGCAGCGCCAGCAGGCTGGCGCCGAGCAGGGCGGCCGAGAACACCGCATTGCCGGCGAACAACACGCCCGGCCGGCCGTCGGCGGTGGCCTTGCGCATCAGGATGGTGGTCGGCGCCATCGCCACGGTCGACAGCAACAGCCATTGCAGCGGCACGATCGCGCCGGCATAGGCCGGAGCGAAGCGGTGGATCAGCGGCGGCGCCGCCAGCGCGACCACGCCGGCGACCGCGGCGGTGACCGTGACCAGCAGCAGGATCGAATGACGCAAGGCGGTGTTGGCCTCGTGCTTGTCGCCGCGCGCCAAGGCCGCCGCCAGCAGCGGCAGGGTGGCGTTGGCGACCACGCCCATGCCGAACATCAGAATCGAACGCGCCTGATTGCCCAGCGAGAAATTGCCGAGGCTGGTGGCGCCGCCGGCGCTGCTCGACAGCATCACCATCGACAGCCAGATGCTCGGCATGGTCAGCAGGCCCGAGACCGACGAGGGCAGGCCGAGCTTCCACAGCACGGTCCAGTCGCCGCGCTCGGTGCTGCGCAGCGACAGACGATGCCCCTGCTCGCGCCGGTAGCGGCGCAGGGCGTGTTCCTGGCCCAGCACGATCACGATCTGCGCGGCGATGTAGCCGTAGATCGCCCAGGCGATGTCGCGCCGCAGCGCCGCCAGAACGATCGCCAGGAACACCAGCGGCGCGCTGATCAGGTTCGCCAGCGCCTGTTCCTTGACCTTGTGCAGGGCCAGGGCGACGCCGTTCTGGATCGCGGTGACGAAGCCGGTCAGCACCAGCAGCGCCGAGGCGGCGTACACCGCGACCAGATCGGTCGAGCCGCCGACCTTGACCGCCAGCGGATACGACAGGGCCAGCAACAGGGCCGCGAACAACAGCGAGGCGAACAGCGCCGAGCCGTAGGACACGGTCAGCGCCGTTGCGATGCGGCGCGGGTCGGTGGCCGCCGCCTCGGCGACGATCTTGGTCGCCATCTGGCCCAGGCTCAACGCGCAGAAGGTCGTGAACAACAGCGCGGTGGTCTGGATCAGGGTGAACTGACCGAACGCGGTGGGCCCCAGCGAATGCGCGGTGAAGAGGATCCCGGCGAACACCGCGCCGCGCGAGGCCATGGCGCTCAACGCCGACAGGCTGGCCGTGGTGATCAGTCGCCGCATCATCGTGGTCGTGTCCGGGTCGAGCGCCTGCCGGCGCTCAGGTCCAGATGCCCTTGGTGTCGATGATCTTCAGGTGCGCCGGCATCGACAGCTCCTTGAAGGGCTTGTGGTCGACCAGCAGCACGGCGATGTCGGCCTGCGCGCTCGCGGTCGGCAGATCCACCAGGATCACGTTCGGCGAGTTGAGCTTGTCCGGCAGCACCGAGATGTGGGGCTCGACCGCGAGCACGCGGCCGGGGTGGCGGTTGGCCAGCTCGATCGCGATGTCGAGCGCCGGGCTTTCGCGCAGGTCGTCGATGTCGGGCTTGAAGGCCAGGCCGAACACGGCGATGGTCAGGTCCTTGCCCTGCTTGCCGTCGGCTGCGGCCTGCTCGATCGCTTCCTCGACCTTGTTCATGACCCAGGCCGGCTTGCCGTTGTTAACCTCGCGCGCGGTGCGGATCAGGCGCGCCTCGTCCGGCGCGCTGTCGACGATGAACCAGGGGTCGACCGCGATGCAGTGGCCGCCGACGCCGGGGCCCGGCTGCAGGATGTTGACGCGCGGATGGCGGTTGGCCAGGCGCACCAGGTCCCAGACGTTGATGCCGAGCTTGTCGCAGATGATCGACAGCTCGTTGGCGAAGGCGATGTTGACGTCGCGGAAGGCGTTCTCGGTGAGCTTGCACATCTCGGCGGTGCGGGCGTTGGTGACCACGCACTCGCCGCGCACGAAGCTCTTGTACAGCTCGCAGGCGCGTTCCGAGCAGCGCGGGGTCATGCCGCCGATCACCCGGTCGTTCTCGATCAGCTCGCGCATGACGTGGCCCGGCAGCACGCGCTCGGGGCAGTAGGCGACGTTGACGTCGGCCTGTTCGCCGGCCTGCTGCGGGAAGCTCAGGTCCGGGCGCGCCGCGGCGAGCCAGCCGGCGAGGCGTTCGGTGGCGCCGACCGGCGAGGTCGATTCCAGCACCACCAGGTCGCCCTTCTTGAGCACCGGCGCCAGCGCCTTGCCGGCCGCTTCGATGTAGGCCAGGTCGGGCTCGTGGTCGCCCTTGAACGGGGTCGGCACGGCGATCAGGAAGGCGTCGGCCGGTTCGGGCTGGGTCGAGGCGCGCAGGAAGCCGCCGGTGACCGCCGCGCGCACGGCGACGTCGAGTTCCGGTTCGACGATGTGGATCTCGCCCCGGTTGATGGTATCGACGGCATGGCGGTTGATGTCGATGCCGATCACCTTTTTGCGCGCCGCGGCGAACGCGGCGGCGGTGGGCAATCCGATGTAGCCAAGGCCGATGACCGAGACGGTTTCGAAACTCATGAAAGACTCCGTTGAATGCCCGCGGGGGAGGGCGTTGCTGCGCGATTGAGAAAGATGGCGAAACGGGAAGAGGCGACGCTGCGAAAGCCGAACGCAGGCGAACCGGCCGCCTGCGCTGCGCATGCGGCGCGCAGGCCGGGACCCGCAGCGCCTGCCGGTGCGGGCCTCAGGCCGCCAGCTGCGATGCCGTGGTCTTGAGGCCGGCCAGGGCCTCGACGATGCGCTGGCAGGCCTTGCCGTCGCCGTAGGGGTTGTGGGCGATGCTCATGGCCCGGTACGCGGCGGGGTCGTCGAGCAACGCGGTGATGCCGTCGGCGATGGCCTTGCGGTCGGTGCCGACCAGCTTGACCGTGCCCGCGCCGACCGCTTCCGGACGCTCGGTGGTGTCGCGCATGACCAGCACCGGCTTGCCGAGCGAAGGCGCCTCTTCCTGGATGCCGCCGGAGTCGGTCAGGATGATGTGCGCGGCGTTCATCAGGTACACGAACGGCAGGTAGTCCAGCGGCTCGATCAGGTGGATCTGCGGCATGTCGCTGAGCAGGCGGTTGACCGGCTCGCGCACCTGCGGGTTGAGGTGCACCGGATAGACGATGTCGACGTCCGGATGGCGCAGGGCGATGTCGCGCAGCGCGTGGCAGATGCGTTCGAAACCGCCGCCGAAGCTTTCGCGGCGGTGGCCGGTGACCAGCACCACGCGGCGCTCCGGACGCAGGAACGAGAACTGCGCCGACAACTCGGCGCGCAGCGCCGGGGTGTGCTCGATGCGTTGCACCACCTGCTTGAGCGCGTCGATCACGGTGTTGCCGGTGATCTCGATGCGGTCGGTCGGGATGCCCTCGGCGCGCAGATTGTCGCTCGAGGACTGGGTCGGGGCGAAATGGATCGCGGCGAGCGCGCCGGTGAGCTTGCGGTTGGCTTCCTCCGGCCACGGCGAATACAGGTTGCCGGTGCGCAGGCCGGCTTCGACGTGGGCGACCGGAATCTGCTGGTAATACGCGGCCAGGGTGGTGGCCATGGTGGTCGAGGTGTCGCCGTGCACCAGCACCACGTCGGGCTTGAGCTCCGACAGCACGCGCTTCATGCCGGTCAGGATCGCGGTGGTGACGTCGGTGAGGTCCTGGCCCGGCTTCATGATCGCCAGATCGTAATCGGGCTGGATGTCGAACAGGGTCAGGACCTGGTCGAGCATCTGCCGGTGCTGGCCGGTCACGCACACGCGCGCTTCGAAGCGCGGGTCGCCGGCGAGCAACAGGGCCAGCGGCGCCATCTTGATCGCTTCCGGGCGGGTGCCGAACACGCACAGGGTCTTGATCCGGTAGGCCGACTGCGGCATCGCCGAGGTCGAAGCCATCGCCGGCAGGCTCGCGCTGTCGTCGCCGAACAGCTCGTTGCGGCCGAAGCTCAAGGTCGACGCCTCGGCGAGCGCCGGGGCGGTCGCGGCCGCGGGCTCGCCTGCGGGCAGGGCGGTCGGCGCCGGTTGCGGTTTCCAGCCATGCGTGGTCGCGGTGGTGTAGCCGCCGAGCAGGCCGAAGAACAGCAGCAGGTTCAGGCCGAGCCCGGCGCCGCGCAGCGAATAGCCGAGCGCGGTCAGGGCGCAGGCGGCGGCGATCAGGATCAGCAGGGTCGCGCGCGGCGAACGGCCGGAGTCGAGCAGCATGTAATGCAGGTGCTGCCGGTCGGGCTTGAACGGCGAACGCCCCTGGCGCACGCGGCGGTACATCACCGCGAGGGTGTCGATCACCGGCAGGGCGACGCACCACAGCACGGCGGCGGCATGGATGCGCGGAGTGCCGCGCTGGTTCATGTAGATCAGGCTCCAGGCGAGCACGTAGCCCAGCAGCATGCTGCCGGCGTCGCCCATGAAGATCTTGCGCCCGCGCCAGCCGCCGAGGTTGACGAACAGATAGGGAATCAGCGCCGCGAACAACACCGCCAGCAGGGGCAGGGCGCCTTGCGAGAGCAGGCCGGCGCGATCGAACAGCGCGATCGCGGCGATGCTGACCATCGCCAGGCTGCCGGCCAGGCCGTCGATGCCGTCGAGCATGTTGAAGGCGTTGATCAGGCCGACCACGCCGATCACCGTCAGCGGAATGCCGAGCAGGCCGAGGTGGACCGGGCCGGTGCCGAACACGTTGCCGATGTCGTTGAGATACAGGCCGCTGCCGGTGATCATCAGGCCGGTCGCCAGCACCTGCACGAACAGGCGCGAACGCACGCTGAGGTCCTTGGCGTCGTCGATCGCGCCGACCACCACGATCAGCGCGGCGCTGCCGAGCAGCGAGAGCGCGTAGCGGTCGGCCAGGCCGAGATAGACGGCGCCGGCGAGCAGGCCGGCAAAGAAGCACAGTCCGCCGATGACCGGGATATGCCCTTGATGCCGCTTGCGGGCATTGGGCCGGTCCACCAGTCCGATGTGTTCGGCCAGAGGATGCATCGCGTACATCGCGACACAGGTGACGAATAGCGCGAGGGCGCACGCTATCGCAAATTTTTCATCCAGCATGACGATGAGTCCGGGGGTAGTCTTCGTTGACCTGGCCGACAATCGCCGCCCCCCACGGTGATCGTCCCTTTGGCGTTTCTAGTTGTTCTTGCGGTTGTTCAAGGTGCGGCGACCGGGATGTCCCGGTCGGTTCGAGCAAAGGCGTTCGACAAAAATGTGAATGGAGTGACTGATCGACATGTCCGGCGGCCGTGGGTTCAGATGCGCTGTGCATCGCATGTCGCTGGGAGCGCCTGCGTGTGGCGGCGTCCGTTTGCATGCGTGCTCGTGCGCGACTGCTTGCCTGTGTACTACACGGTGAGCTGCATACGTGCGCCTAGGGTGCCATTTCGAGTTTGAGAAATACTGTGAATCCGTAAGGGCTTTCACGGTGACGCGGTCCCTGGCAACGCGAATCCCATGTTTCGTTCATTTGTCGTTCGCATTCGCGGTGCGTGAGCGAGCGTGATTCCGTTCTGGGCCGCGCTTCGCATGTGAACTGCGACCTTCGCTTACGCATTGCTTGGTCGTAGCGTAAAAAAATCCAATGGTCAGAATTTGTCCATCCGCTTCGGTCGCTATCGGTATCGTCGTTTTCCCGGGGAAAACCGGCATTTTCGAATCCGGCAAGCACTTTCTCGATGGATGGGGCTGCAGCGTGCCGGTCTGTCTCGCCGAACCGGCCGGTAGGCGCGCAAGCGCCATGCGCGGCGGCGGCGCGGTCGAATCGTGCGCCGATCGCGCAGCGCCGACAGGCTGCCGCGCTCGCATGACGGTGCCATGTCATCGGCGAGGCGAATGAGCGGAAATGCTCGCCCTGCACCTGTGCCGCAGTCTTCGCGACATTCGTCTTCGCGAGACTCGCTGCGCAGGGACGATCCCCGCGCAGCCAGTCGCCGGTCAACGTTCGGCGAGCGGCTGGTATTCGTAACCGTAGGCGTACGTGCTGTCATGGCGCTTCTCTACCGCATTGAGAATGGCGCCTCTGAGCTCGATACCGTTCTGCTCGAAGCGCTGCTTGGCGAGCGCCAGTTCCTTGGCGGAGTTGAAGCCGAAACGCGCGACCAGCAGGCTGGTGCCGGCATAGCGGCCGATGATCGCCGCGTCGGTCACCGCCAGGATCGGCGGGGTGTCGATGACGACCAGGTCGTAGCGTTGCGACACCGTGTCCAACAAGATGGCGAAGTTCGGGTGCATCAACAGCTCGGACGGATTCGGCGGTACCTGACCGCGCGGAATGAAATCCAGGCCGGGGATGGTCGAGTGACGCGTGGCGCCGGCGACGTCGACGCGGCCGACCAACAGGTCGGACAGGCCGTTCTGGTTGCTGTGGCCCATCACCCGGTGCAGGGTGCCGCGGCGCAGGTCGGCGTCGATCAGCAGCACGCGCTGGCCGCCCTGGCTGATGACCGTGGCGAGGTTGGTCGAGACGAAGGTCTTGCCGGCGCTTGGGCCCGAGCCGCAGATCATCAGGATGTTGTTCTTGGCCTCCATCATGGCGAAGTGCAGGCCGGTGCGCAGGCTGCGCATGGCCTCGATCGCCAGATCGTTGGGCGCGTCCAGCGACAACAGATGCGGCTTGTCGTGACGCTTGCCGTTGCTGTGCAACCGCTTGCCGAGGCTCTCGTGGTCGCGCTGGTACTGGCTCATCGGAATCGAGGCATAGACCGAAAGGCCCAGTTGTTCGATTTCCTTGGCTTCCTCGACGCCGCGGTTGAGCATCTGCCGCACCAGCACCCAGCCGATCGCCGCGAACGCGCCGAGGAAGGTGCCGATCAGCACCAGCTGCAGGCGCTTGGGCTTGACCGGCTCGTTGACGTCGACCACCGAGGGGTCGATGACGCGGGCGTTGCCGACCGTGCCGGCGCGCGCGATGTCGAGCTGCTGGGCCTGATTGAGCAGGTTGGTGTAAGTCTGGGTGCTGACCTGCATGTCGCGGGTCAGGCGCAGCAGCTCCTGCTGCGTCTCGGGCAGGCCGTCGATGCGGTCGCTGATTTCCTTCTTGCGCGCCTCGATTTCGCCGAGCTGCTCCAGCAAGGCGCGGTAGGCCGGGTGCTTGGGGGTATAGCGGCGGCTGACTTCGGCCTGCTGCATCTTCAACTGCGAGATGCTGTTGTCGAGCGCGACGATCTGGTCGAGGTAGGACTTGGTCTCGACCGTGATGTCGACGGTATGCGCCTGCGACTGGTAGGCGTTCAGCGCCTGCTCGGCCTTCTCCAGGTCGCGGCGCACGTTGGGCAGCTGGCCCTTGACGAATTCCAGGCTGTTGGCGGCTTCGGCGGAATTACGCTCGACGTTCTGGCGGGTGTACTGGCGGGTGATCGCGTCGAGGGTGGCGGCGGCCTGGACCGGATCGCCGAGCAGATAGCTCAGCTGGATGATGCCCGAGTCCTTGGCGCGCTCGGTCGCGGTCAGGTTTTTCTGCAGCGCGGTGATGATCGCCAGGCTCGGCAGCTTGACCAGGTCGAAGCGCATGCCGGGATTGGCCGCCATTTCCTTGATCTGCAGCTTGACCCCGCCGCCGGCGGCCGGCTCGCCGACCTTGCCGGTCAGCAGCAGGTTGTCGTCTTCGTCGTACAGCCGGTACGCGCCGCCGTTGTCGGCGACCAGGGTCAGCGGCAGGCCCAGCAGTTCCCTGGATACGTCGAACTGGAACACGTCGAGGCGTTCGCCGCCCCAGCCGTAGCTGCTCAGGCCGAACCACGGCGGGGCGACTTCGCCCGGCGTGGAGGGAGTGAAGCGACGCGACAGCACGCCGCCGATCAGCGGAAACTGCCGGGGTTCGACCTGTACGTCGAGCTTGAGGTCCTGGACCGCCTTGCCGACCACCGCGCGCGAGGTCAGCAGCGCGATCTCGGTGACCGCCTGCGGCGCCGAATCGGTCAGCACCTGCGAGACCGCGTTGAGGCCGGGCAGGGTCGGGGTGTTGGACTCGACCTGGATCATCGCGTTGGCCTGATAGACCGGCGCGGCGAGCAGGGCATAGGCGAGGCTGAGGGCGAAACCGGCGGCGGTGACGCTGGCGATCAGCCACTTGTGGTCGATAAGCGTGCCGAGTAGCGCGGCCAGATCGATCTCATCGTTATCGTCCTGAGACGGACCAGGAGCCGCGGATGTTTTCGACATTGGGGTGAGACCTGCTGAAGAGTGGATCGTGCTCTGTCAAAGATGGGCCGCCCAGCTACTCACCCCTGAGTTGATCAGCTGATAGGCCTGTTCGAAAGCGCTGCGAGGCTGCCGGTACGGGTCCGGAACAGCGGTGTCGTCCTGCCATTTGCCCAGCAGGTAGGTCTTGCCACGTGCGTGCGGCGCCAGCTGCAGCACCGCGTTGAGGTGTTTGCGCTCCATCGCCAGGATCAGGTCGGCCGAATCGATCATCGCGCGATCGATCTGCCGCGCCACGTGCGACTCGCCGTTCAAGCCGTGCTCGTTGAGCAGGGCTTGCGCGGTGGCGTCGATCGGATGACCGACCACCGCGGCCAGGCCCGCCGATTCGACGACGATGTTCTTGCCTTTCAGGCGGTCACGCAGTAGCACTTCAGCGGTCGGGCTTCGGCAGATGTTGCCGATGCAGACCATCAAAACCCGGTTGAACACGTGCGCTGAGTCTCACCTTGGATGGGGCATCGGAACGGCCCGGGAAAAGTTTCGACCTCGCATGCGCGATGCCGGCGGCTGCAGAATCCTCGGGGCAGGCGGTGCGACCGTCGGCCCCCTCGTCCGGCTCCGTGCCGTCGGCGACTCGATGCACGCAACATGTTGCAGTGCGCCGAAAGTGACGGTGCGGAATGTAAGAGCTGATTCTTGCAGGGTCAACACGAAGCAAGCCCGTGAGGTCGAAGACGTGACGCCAGTCACTTGGCGATCGCGCGCATCCGATTGGCTTCGCTTCTTGTATACCGAGTTTTTAACGCTGTTTTGACGGAATTGGATTTATCTGCGCGCTTGTCGCTTGAAGGGCGTCGTCGATGAAGAGTCGGAGCGTCCGTGTATCTCGCGCCTGTTCCGCCGGTTCCGATTCGTTCTTGCGAATGCGAAATCCGTTCGTCGACGATGTCATCCGTATGCAACATGCACGGCATCGGCGGTGGAGGATCGGCGATGCGGTCACGTATCGCAACGCGAAACCTAAGCCTTCGCTGAACATCGCCGGCGCGATCGGGTGTAAGCGCAACGCGCGCAAGGCCTTGCCGCAAGCGATACGGCGATTGCGCATCGCATCGCAACGCCGCGAAAACGTGATGCGGTACCGTTTGCCCGACCCCACATGAACGGCGAAGGGCCATTCGCCGCGCGCTGTCGCTATACTTCGGCCAGGGGACTGCACTGCTAACGATCGTATCCGCTAGGAGCCCACGTCTCATGAAGTACCTCGCCCGTGTTGTCGCAGGCCATCGCGCCGATCCACCGGACCGCGCTCCCGGCTTCGCCACCCACAGCATCCCGCGCTGTGCATTGGGCCGCACCGGATCGAGCAGCCCTTCATCGTCGAGCCCATCGGCCGCCGCCGCGCCGCGGCTCCAGGCGATGGGTGCCGGCGGCGATCGCCTCGAAAGGGCCCGCAGGGTCCACTGACGCGGTCTCGTCGGCAGCGCCGGCCTTCCACCGAACTCCCATCGACATCCTTGAAGTCGGCCGTCCTTTCGACAGGCCGATGTACGAACCCGTCCGGCGCGTAATCCGCGCTCGCGACAACGAGAGATTGAACCGCATATGAGAAAGCTTTCTGGCTGGGTGGCGATCGCCGCCGCCGTCGTCGGACTCAACGGCTGCATGTGGGCCCCCGGCCAACACATGAGCCCGAAGCAGTTCGTGAGCGACGCGTCGCTCGACGAAGACCACGTCGAGATCGTGCCGATCACGCCGAAGCTGTTGGCGATGGACAAGGCCGAGACGCCGGCGGCGGAAGTGCCGGCGGCGTTGTTGGCCTACAAGCCCGAGCCCTACCGCATCGGCGCCGGCGACACGCTGTACATCACCATCTGGGACCATCCCGAACTGACCTCGCCGGCCGGCACCCAGCAGCAGACGGCGGCCAACGGCCGCATGGTCGGCCCGGACGGCACGCTGTTCTATCCCTATATCGGTTCGCTGCAGGCGCAGGGAAAGACCATCGACGAACTGCGCAGCTTGATCACCGCGAAGATCGCCCAGGTGATCGAAAGCCCCCAGGTCGACGTCAGCATCATCGATTACGGCAGCCAGCGCGTGACCCTTCAGGGCGCGTTCGTGAAGACCGAGCGCCAGTCGATCACCGCCACGCCGCTGACCCTGTCGCAGGCGATCGGCAGCGCCACCATCGATCCCCTGCGCGCGGACCTGTCCGGCCTGGTGCTTACGCGCGCCGGCCAGCACTACCGGATCGATCTCGACGCGCTCAACCGCGGCAAGCAGATCGCGCCCGAGATCTACCTCAAGGCCGGCGACCATATCTATCTGCCCTACAACGATCGCAAGGAAGTCTATGTGGTCGGCGAAGTGATCCGGCCGATGGCGATCAACTTCAAGACCAGCGACATGACCCTGTCGCAGGCGCTCGGCCGCACCGGCGGCCTCAATCCGCTGACCGCCAAAGGCGATGCGGTGTACGTCATCCGCGGCACCGAGGACATGCAGAAGCAGCCGGCCAAGATCTATCACCTCAGCGCGAAATCGCCGGCGTCCTATGCCCTGGCGAGCCAGTTCACGGTCCGCGCCGGCGACGTGGTGTTCGTCGGCCCGGCCGGGGTGACGCGCTGGAACCGATTCGTCAACCAGTTGTTGCCGTTCTCCAACATCCTCAACAACTCCGCGAATACGCAGGACCTCCTCGAGCGCTGAGCCGGGAGTTCGAGCAGCAAGGCGAACGAGCGGATGGGTAATCGCAGCACCAATGCAGCGCTCGTGGGCGGCCGATTCCTGCGGACGCCCGCGCTCGCCCGCGCGTTCGCCCGAAGGTTCGCCGGCACTCTCGCCGCGCGGCTCGCGCTGGCGGCGCTCGTGTCGCT